>NZ_JADBUP010000072.1:0-78922 GCF_020245605.1 Microcystis sp. M061S2
AGCAACAACCCCGGACAGCAAAGACTATTTTAGCGTCAGTTTGGCTGTCGGTCAGCTAATCCCCTAAAATTAAAGGAAAGCCTCGCAGGAAAACTAGAGTTATGACTTTTAATATCCGACAATTAGATAATTTAGACTACAATTTAACCGAGGCACCCTGGTCAGTAGAAGAAGTGAGAAATAGAAGATTAAAATTAATTCTAAATCTGGTCGATGGGTAAGAAATAATGGTGATTATAGACGAAACGGGAGACAAAAAGATATGGTGGGAGCTTATTGGCACTTGGGAGAACTGAAAAAACAGTTTTATCAAGGACGGGAATTATTGCCGAGAAATAGCGGTAAAAAGGGATAAAGCTCCAGAAAAAGAGCGGAAGTTAGGGAACCGGTTCCTCCCTATCGACTTTGGGGGTTTGGTTTTGGGGAGATTGCTGAAGTTCTTGCCAGCGAGTTTCTGCCAGTTGTTTTTGTGTTTGCACTTCTCGGTCATTGGAACGATAACGAAGTGATTCTTGATAAGCTTGAATCGCTCGCTCGTATTGACCGAGTTTAAACCAACTATTGCCTAAACTTTTCCAGGTTTCGGGGTTATCTTTTTGTCTTTGAATCGCCTGTTGATAGGCATTTATGGCTTGAGAATTGTCGCCTAAACGATAGCAAGCGTTACCGATACCGATAAAAACTTCGGCTTTTTGGGAAGAAATGCGGCGAGCTTTTTCGTAGGATGCGATCGCTTCTTGAAATCTTTCCAGTTGATGAAGTAATGCCCCTTGATTTAACCAGGCTTGATAATAATTAGAAT
Source organism: Microcystis sp. M061S2 (assembly GCF_020245605.1). Classification (NCBI taxonomy): domain Bacteria; kingdom Bacillati; phylum Cyanobacteriota; class Cyanophyceae; order Chroococcales; family Microcystaceae; genus Microcystis; species Microcystis sp. M061S2. The sequence goes on from NZ_JADBUP010000072.1 coordinate 803, forward strand.
TGGCTTTAGTTGCTTGAGTAAATGCCTCCAAAGCTTCTGAGTTGCGGCCTAATTTTTGTAGAATAATCCCTTGACTATAGTGAGCTTGGGAAAATTGGGGATTAAATTGTCCAGCTTTGCTATAACTTTCTAAGGCATCATTAATTTTATTTAATTGATACAAACTATTACCTTTTTGATACCAAATTAAGGCATTATCCGATTCGATCGCTAGAGCCTGATCGTAGGCTTTAACTGCCCCTTCATAATCCTCAAGATTTTGTAATGACCAGCCTTTTTTATACCATATTTTGGCATCATTTTTTTGAAAAGTTAACAATTTTTCAAGAGCTTTTTGGGCGGCGGAATATTGTTGCAGTTCTAGATAGATATCGGCTTTACCTTGCCAAGCTTGACTAGCGGCAGGATTAAGAGATAAGACCCGCTCAAAACTTTCTAAAGCCTCCTGATTTTTGCCTAATTTATCTAAAGCTTCCCCGCGACCGAGCCAAGCTTGCCAAGCGGAATCCGGGTTAATTTGAATAGCTTTTTCGTAGGTATTTAAAGCTTCCGAGTATCTTTTTAAAGCTAATAAAGCATCGGCTTGTCCTTGCAATGCCTCAAGATAATCGGGATTAATTTTTAAGGCTTGACCATAGGAATTAAGGGCATCTGTATAACGTTTGAGTTGATAAAAAGTCTGACCTTGTTGATAGTAACTAAGAGAATTACGAGAATTTTGCCAATAATCAAAACCCAGATAAGCACCAGCTATTAAACCAATTGTCCCAGAGACAAACAAGATTTTTGTTAGCCAAGATTTCCCTTGACGAGCAACCCGACCTTGAGGTTTCACATAGGTAGTTTTCGGATCGAGATGATGAATTTTACCTAATTTTCTCAGAGCGATTAATGCTTCACTGGCACTGGTATAACGCTGACGAAAATCATAGCGGATCATCCGATCAATAATATAGCTAAACTCTGGGCTAGTCATGGCCAAATGTTGCCAGAGAATTTCCCCCGTGCGAGAATCCAATGGAATATCTTCGGGAGCTTTACCGGTCAAAGCTTGTAATCCAATAATACCAGTGGCATAGATATCGCTACTAAAACGCGGATAACCTTGGGCCTGTTCACTGGGGAAATAACCGGGGGTACCGATAGCGACCGTAGAAATGGTTTTACCTTCTTTAACTACTTGCGTGCTAATTTGTTTGACAGCACCAAAATCAATTAAAACCAATTGATCATCTTGGCTGCGACGAATAAGATTGAAGGGATTAACATCGCGATGGATCACCTGTTTGTGATGGACAAATTCGAGAATTGAGAGAATTTCTGTTAATAAAGCCACTACTTTCTCTTCATTTTGTCTATAGACACCGGCAGTAATTTCTGTGGCTAAATCTTCCCCTTCAATGTATTCTTGCACGAGGAAAAATTGCCCATTTTCCTCAAAATAAGCAAATAAACGGGGAATATGACGATGAATGCCCAATTCTTGCAGGATTTTCGCCTCGGTTTCAAAGAGTCGTCTAGCGATGGCTACAGTTTCGGCATTCCGGCACTGGGGTTGAAATTGTTTGATCACACAGCGATTTTGATTGGGTAACTGGCGATCGCAGGCCAAGAAAGTCTGTCCGAATCCCCCTTTTCCCAATTGACGGATAATTTGGTAGCGATGACTAAGGATTTTTCCGGCAGCGAGTTCCATAGACGATGGCAATCCGAGGTTTTTTACTATTCTAGGCTTTTCGGCTCTCTTTTGCGGTCGATGGACAAAATGGGGAAATTCCCCTATTCCACTTTTTTCCCTATAGAGAGGGAAAAAATTCCCTGTGGAGGGGACTGACATGACAGGCAAAAAAAAATAATCTAGAAACAGAGAAAGTTCACTGTTGTTTTTTGAGAGGATAACCGCTATGTCTATCAATCCTGTTACTAGAGCCGGCACAGCTTTACTGATTACTCTGCTCATGGGTTCCATGTCCGGTACTTTTCCCGTCCTCGCTCAAAGTAATATTAATCGGCCACGTCTCATCGCCCAACAAATCTCGATTCCGGCCGGAACAGTTATCCCTTTGAATTACGAGAAAGCCGATAAAATTTTAGTTTCTAAAAGTGATGTTATTCCTCTGACTTTAACCGTAGCCAGAGATATTCGTGATCGGAATGGGAGTGTGGTGATTGCAGCGGGAAGTGAAGTCAAGGGTACTTTAGAAGCGGCGGGCCGAGGTGTGCGCTTTATTGCCGATGAAATTGCCCTCGATGGGGGCAATCGCACCATTCCCCTCAATGCTACTTCCCGATTAATTACTACCACTGAAACCGTGCGTAAAGGGGCAAAAACTCAAGATATCTTAGCGGGAACCGTCGCCGGTGCGGGGGCAGCCACAGCGATTGCTGCTCTCACAGGCGATCGCAAGATTGAAGTTCTCGATGTCTTAGCGGGGGCAGCCGTGGGAACCCTTGCAGGATGGGGTTTACCGACGGCGGGAATTGTCGGTGGTAGTTCCGCGCAGTTATACTCTGTTAACCCCGATCGAGATTTAAATATTACCCTGCAATCGCCCCTAGTGATCAAAGATTAGTGAACGGCCAACCATGACCAAATCCGCCAGCAGACGGATTTGGTGTCAACTCATTGGTTAAACTGTTCGTAATTTAAATTGCCTGTTGAGATGAGGCAAGAGGCAAGAGGCAAGAGGCAACAGTAAAGGGATTGGGGGAGATTCGGCTAATCTAAAAATAAGCGATTTAAATACGTCTTAGCTTATTTCCGGATTTAATCGGAGCGATCGATCTGTTAGATTTTTAATAGTCGGTCTGTCAACCGATAGACAGAAACAGTTAAAACATCAGAATCAGAGATCAAAGTATGAAACTTCCTACAGGGTTACGGCGAACTATTACCCACGCTTTGGCAACTTTTCTAGGAGTTATGCTCGGTTTTAGCAGTTTAGCGGCGGTAAATGCTCAAAATCTGCCCAGCACTGCCGCCGACGTGGCCAGAATTTCCCCGGAGATGACGGCGGAAAGTTTTGTCGCTAAGGCAGTGGCCCGCACGGGTGCGGCAGTGGTGCGAATTGACACCGAAGCGATCATTACTCGTTCCAATAGCCCCTTTTTTGATGATCCTTTTTTTCAGGAGTTTTTTGGAGAACAGTTTCGTGTTCCCACCCAGCAGCGAGTGGCGGGCCAGGGATCGGGTTTTATTATCGATGGCAGTGGTTTAATCTTAACTAATGCCCATGTGGTCGATAATGCCGATAAGGTAACGGTAACTTTAAAAGATGGTCGTAGCTTCAAAGGAGAAGTACGCGGTACTGATGAGATCACTGATTTAGCCGTGGTGAAAATTAATCCCCAAGGGGAAAAATTACCTGTAGCCGTCCTCGGCAATTCCTCATCCATACAAGTGGGGGACTGGGCGATCGCAGTAGGCAATCCCGTCGGTCTAGATAATACGGTAACTTTAGGAATTATTAGCACGATCGGGCGCTCGGCGGCTAAGGCGGGTATTCCCGATAAACGCATTGATTTTATCCAAACCGATGCCGCTATTAACCCGGGCAATTCCGGCGGTCCTTTACTCAACGCCCAAGGAGAAGTCATCGGCATCAATACGGCGATTCGTGCCGATGCCATGGGCATCGGTTTTGCCATTCCCATCGACCGGGCCAAGCAGTTACAAGCAACCCTAGAAGCAGGTCAAAAGGTGGCCCATCCCTATATCGGTGTGCAGATGGTTAATCTAACTCCCGATTTAGCCCGGGCTAATAATCAAAACCCCAATTCTCCCATGATCGTGCCGGAAGTGTCGGGAATTTTGGTGGTGAAAGTCCTACCCAATACCCCCGCCGAAAAAGCCGGTATCCGTCGCGGGGATGTGATTGTCAAAGCTAATAATCAACCGGTTAGCGATGGCACTGAGTTACAGGAAATGGTGGAAAAAACCGGGATTGGTCAATCTTTACCCCTAAGAATCAGAAGGAGCGAAAGGGCGATCGATCTCACCGTAATCACCGCCCAAATGTCGAATCAGTAATCAGTTATCAGTTATCAGTTATCAGTTATCAGTTATCAGTTATCAGATGTAAGTTTTCAGTTCACTGAAAATACTCCCCATCACCAAATCGGTTTTTTTCCTTGAGAGCGTTCTCGGTTTTTCCTCTCGCCCCTATAATCTGTGTGTAAATTAGCTTTATTTCTTTGCGAGGATAATAACTATGGATCCTGCTCAAGTTAGCAATCAAATGTACTTTATCAGGAATTTAGCGATCAGCTTCGGGGCGAAATTAATCGGGGCGATCCTACTCTGGTTTATCGGTAAATGGTTGATTAATCTAGCGGTTAATCTGCTCAAAACCAGTTTGGCCAAAGGCAACGTCGATCCTACCATCATTAGATATATCATTTCTTTCATCCTCATTGTCCTGCAAGTTGTCCTGATCGTGGCGATTTTGGGCTTTTTTGGCGTTGAAACCACTTCTTTTGCCGCACTTTTAGCCGCTACTGGTATTGCGATCGGGGCTGCCTGGGGGGGGCTGTTGGCCAATTTTGCCGCCGGGGCTTTTTTAGTTATGTTCCGTCCCTTCAAGGTGGGCGATTTTGTCTCTGCGGGAGGTATAACTGGCACGGTGGAGGAATTGGGTTTATTTGCCACTACTATTAACACTCCTGACAACATTCAAACTGTAGTCGGCAATAACAGCATTTTTTCTGGGAATATTCAAAATTTTTCCGCTAATCCCTATCGTCGTGTGGAGTTGACCGCTCAATTAAGTCACGGGGTAAATGTCCCAGAAGCGATCGCTCTGTTAAAGGATAAAATTAGCCGTATCCCCAATGTTTTGACTGATCCCGCTCCCGATGTGGAAATTTTAGAATTTAATCCCTCCGGACTTCTCTTAGCAGTACGTCCCTATTGCAGTAACGATAACTATTGGCAGGTCTATTTTGACACTAATAAGGTTATCTATGAATCCTTCGGTGAAGCGGGCTATCCTATTCCTGCTACCCACACGGTTTTACACAATCAATAGACCGGGTTAAGCGAAGACCAGTTATCTACAGCTTTTCTGATCAAAATAAAGTATAACCTGATACCAAATCCGTTTTTGTGCGATTAAGTCCCAATCCAAGTTTAAAGACCCACTTCCCACTCCCCACTCTCCTATACTTTTTCAACAGGATTTAGTAGGTTCTTCCGAACTTACCATGTAAAATCAACTAGCAAAATGCCAATTTAATAAACATCTAAGACTAAAGTTTTTAAAGTTTCTAAATCCATAGCCTCTCCTTTTAATCACCTTCAGTTTATTGTTAATTCCTTCCACTGTTCCCTGGGTTGTTCGGTTATCAAAATAGGCAGTTATTTCGTCAATCCACCGCCGAATTGTCTGGCAGCTTTTAGGAAAGTAAGCCATCGCCTTTTTGAGCCAATCACTCAAGGCAAATAATCCCTCATTCCCCTCCGTATTTTTCTCAAATACTTCTCTAAATTCCTCTTTTAATTTGTGCATTTCCCCAAGTTTTGGAGACACTTTATATACTTCTTCCAATTTTTTCCTTTCTTTCTCTACTAAGTCTCCTTCATTCTTTAATAAGGCATATTTGCTCTTGGCTATTCCTGCTAAGATATTTTCTTTATTTTTCTTATTTTTTATCTTAGCTGCCTCTCTTTTTACCTCCTTTCTGGCTTCATCTAGCTCGTTATTTACTTGTTTCATTACAGGGAATCTATCCCCTACTATTTGAGCTTGAGGCATTAGTTTTTCTGCCACATTTTTATACCCTATCCACAGGTCTATACTTACTTCCTCTATTTGGCTCAAAACCTCTTCTCCCCAGTGTTTTAGATATTCTGTTAATGCTTCTTCTGTTCTTTTTTCCACTAAGCCTACAATTTTTCCTGTGTCTATATTTACTAACACAGCATAGTAATTTCCTTTTCCCTTTATCATGGCTATTTCATCTATTCCTAGTTTTTTTAGACCTTGAGGTTTTGCGGTTATTAAGTCTTCTCCTAAGTCTTTGAGCATCGTTTCTATTTCTCCTTCGCTTACTCCATTTCTTTCTGCCGTATTTTTGAGATCACTATTCAGGACTTCGGCCACTATTTTTTTTCTAAATCTGTCTGTGTAGGTTCTTTTCTTCGGCAAATAATTTAGTTCTTCTGTGAATTTTTTCCCACATTTCTCGCATCTCATCTGACGACGATTGATTCTCAGATATAATGCCTGTTCTCCAAAGGGTAAATCTCGGATTGTTAATTCATTGTTTTGATGAACTTTTTCCGTTTTACTTCCACAATGAATGCACTGGCTTTCTCTTGACATATTTTCTAAATGTAAAACAATTCCTATATCGGTAATAATTTGATAATTGGTAACGACAACTCCTTCTAGGTGAAGTAGCTCGGTCATTAACTTTAATTGTGGATTTGATGGCATAAGTATAGCTTGTTTCTAAAATTGCTGGTCTTGGCTGTCTATATTTTAACCAATAAATTGCTGTATTGCAAGCATAGTCAGCTTTTAAAGATAAATTATTGTTTTTATTGGTCAGCAATAATTGTCTGTTTTTTCTTTAATTTTACATGACAAGTTCGGAAGAGCCATAACAATTAAAGGCATAAAGCCTCTCGGTAATTTTCAGTATAATTTTCAATATCTCTGGCTTTATGGTTTAATAGAACCTCGAACAGGTGGCAGCTTTTTCTATGAGTTCTCCCATTTAGATGGCGAATGTTTTAATCAATATTTAACACTTTTTTCCCAAGCTTTTCCTGAGGAATTACATATTATTCAATTAGATAATGCTCCCGCACATACTGCGACCGACCTAGAAATCCCTGATAATATTATCCTATTTTATCAACCTCCCTATTGTCCAGAAGTAAATCCCATTGAGAGAGTTTGGCTATATTTGAAAAACTTGTTGGCATGGAGCAATTTTAACTCCCTTGATAACTTAAGAAGTAAACTTTACCATCTTTTAAATTCTCTATCTAATGATACGATTGGATATTTGACAGGATGGTCTGGGATTTTAGAATCTCTATGTCTGTCAGGACTTTAGAAAAATGGTATAACCTCGGTCAGCAAAAACTTGGCCAAACAGGGATTGTAGCAATTTGTTCACGGGTTTACGGTCTTCCACATTGCCGGGGGTAAGGTGAACGTTGAGCAATTCCCCCTCCTCGTTAACCACTAAATGCAGTTTCAAGCCAAAAAACCAGTCTACAGAGGTTTTTCCCCGTGCCGCTAAATTGTCAAACACCCGATGACTACTGATGCGGCGATTATGGCAGACCTGAATTTTGGTGGCATCGACAAACCTAATCCCCGTGCAACGACCAAAACAATGCTTCCAGTAAACGCACAAGGGGATGAGAGTCGAGGGTGTCCAGTCGCCAGTGGACACAAACAGGGTCGAGGTAGAAATGTTGAAAATTACGGTAGTGGTTTTGATGGAAAGCGATCAAGATGGTGATAATTTCGCTTCAAGTCGAGATTTTGCCACGTTTACGAGCTTTATTATCGGGCTAAAGCCTTGTCTGTTCTAATTTAGGTTCAAATACACGGCATCCGTCGTCGACAGGACAGAAAAGAGCTTCTAGACTAGACATAGATGGGTTGGGGGTGCTGAGTTTATATATTTTTCAGCTTACTAGCCCCCGCCTTTTCTTTCCACCCTTATCCCGAACTGACGTTTTTCAGGTTATGGGGTTTACTGTTTGGAAGCTGCCGCAATCGCTTGATTTAAGCGAGTTAATTCTTCCTTAAACTTCGGTTCTTGGGGATAGTTTTTGACTAATTTTTCTAGGATACTTTTGGCTCCAGAAACGTCTTGAGTTTGTAATCTTGTTCCATAAAGAACCAGCATAACTTCCAGATTGTTGGGATATTTTTGATATAACTTTTCTAAAGGTTCTCTAGCTCCGATAAAATCTTTTAACTGTAGGCGAGCTTGGGCCAGTCCTTGCAAAGCAGTGGGGTTATCTGGTTCACGTTCAAGAATTTTCTCGTAACCTTTGACCATTTCTTCTAATTTTTCGGGGGGAATAGTTGCCTCTTGCCCTGGTTGATTGCTTTGAGGGGAATTAGAATTATTATTTTTCAATAAACCTAAAGTTGGCACCACCATTAAAGCCAGAAATACTAAACCAGAGGAAACAATTAAGACTCGTTTGAGCGTATCGTTATTTTTTTTGGGCATACTTTTTAAAGATTAGAGATAAGATTAATCGGTAGTAACTCGATGAAATTCGTGACCCCAAAGATTATAAGCCCAAATTCCCAAGCCAAAACTACCTAAGCAGAGGATGGTGAGCATCAGGAAAACTTGCCACCTATTGTAACCTGCTTCCTGAAGTTCTAGACGACCAAGGATAGTGGCGGCTAAGAGGATTAAAACTCGACTAAATACCGCCCACTTGTGGAAGATAAAGACTACCGCCAAAGACCAGCCGAGAATTGATAATACAGCACTAATATCGTTTTTAAACCAACTGCGGAAAAATACCGGCATTAAGTGACTAAACAGGGTTAATCCTAGGGCAATTGAGAGGATAACCCCTACCGCTAGGATATAGATGATGATTTCTAGCCATTCGCTAGTGAGAGTCCAATTCATCTCATCACCGCGGGCAAGCAACCAATCACTCCATGATAAATGCTCATGGGCGATCGACCAGCCAAACACCCCATAGACCGATGGAATCAGAAAAGTAAGTAGTATAATGCGCCAAAACATAATCAGTTATCAGTTATCAGTTATCAGTTATCAGTTATCAGATGTAAGTTTTAAGTTATAGCGTTTCCTGTTCGCAAGCGGTACATTATCGATGTTGAAAAGCTTAATCAGCAAAGGTTTAACTGTGCCACACGGGTGTGAGAAACGCTATAATTAGTTAGTTATTTATTTATCTTCATCTTTATCCCTGATTACTGTTTACTGATTACTGATCACTGATTACTGGACGGCTACGCCGTGCCTTTGGCAACACTGAAAAAAGCCAAGCCTGAACCCTGAAAGAGACGAAAATTGCCCCTTTTCAGACTTCAGGCCTTTGGGATTGTCCCGATCGCTTAGGACATATACTGGATGATAAAGTCGAAGTAGGGGGCTGCTTCCACGGCATCCTCTTGAGTCAAAAGACCTAAAGCGGCCTCTTTGAGACAACGAATCGCCTCCACCATGCCGGGGACGGGAACATTAAGAGAGTTATACATCTCTTTGACCCCGATCAGGCCGGTTTGTTCGATCGGTCCCTTATCTCCGGCTAATACCCCATAGGTAACTAGACGGAGATACCAACCATAATCGCGCAAGCATTGATTATATTGACGCTGACCGTAGGCATTACCCCCCGGCGCTCTATAATCGGGACGTTTCTTGAACAGTTGTTTTTGAGCCTGATCGACGATTTTTTTCTCATTGTCAGCGAGAGTTTCGGCAATGCGAATTCTCTGCTCACCGGTTTTTAAAAATTGCCCGATACCCTGTAGTTCACCACTACTAGGATAACGAAGTTCGTCGTCGGCTTTGAGGATGACTTGGCTAACTACGCTCATAATATCAAGGTAAATTCTGATAACATTCTGTAGTTTATCTCAGGTCGGGGTCTGGAAGTCGAGTCATCGCTGCTGGTTGGGCAATTCCTAAAAATTGTAATATTTCGTTATGAGTTTCCCCGACAGCCCGGTTACTCTCTAGAATGAATGTATTAGTGGTCAGGAGCGAGGAGATGGCAATTGAGATGTCACCGCACACCGATTAACTTGAATCCGATAACTGGTAATTAATATGGAATTTTTAGCACCCTTGCTATTGATAGCTGGCATTCTGGGGTTAAATGGCTTTAAAATTGATCGAGAATACCAGCGTGGTGTTATCTTTCGCCTAGGGCGTTATCAAGACACCAAAGGCCCCGGACTGTACTGGATCATTCCCCTAGTTGACCAAAAAATGCAGCTGGATATTCGCACCAAAACCGTCGATATCGCCCCGCAAGAAACTGTCACCGCCGATAATGTCACAATTAAGGTTAATGCGGTTCTCTACTATCGCATTATCGATCCTAGCAAAGCGATTAATAAAGTCGAATCCTATCCTGCGGCCGTTTACCAAGCGGCCATGACCACTTTAAGAAATGTAGTTGGTCAAAATCATCTCGATGATGTCTTGCAAAAACGAGACAAAATTAATCAAGCGGTTCAACAAATTGTCGATGAAATTAGCGAACCCTGGGGCATTGATATCGAACGGGTGGAGATGAAAGATGTGGAAATTCCCACCGGTATGCAGCGAGCTATGGCCAAGGAAGCGGAAGCATTGCGAGAAAAACGGGCCCGTTTGATTAAAGCTGCCGCAGAACAGGAAGCTTCGCTAAAATTAGCGGAAGCTTCCCGATTAATCATGGAAAATCCCGCCGCTTTGGAATTACGCCGCCTACAAATGTTAACGGAAATTGGAGCGGAAAATAACACCAGTACCGTGATTATGCTTCCCTCCGATATCTTAAATCTCGCTCAAAAATTAACTGAAAAAAAATCATAAAATGGCTCAGTTGTCAATAGCCAAAAGGGTTAATTTTCTCTGGTGTGTTAGGTTGGTTTAACACACCTAAAATTGTTAATTAACGCATGGTGACGAATTCCTCGGCAGCACTGGGATGAATGCCGACAGTGGCATCAAAATCGGCTTTTGTCGCCCCCATTTTTACGGCAATGGCTACTCCTTGAATAATTTCAGCGGCGTGATCTCCCACCATGTGCGCCCCAAGAATTTTACCACTTTCCTGATGGACAACTAATTTCATCAAAGTTTTGTCCTCTCGGCCTGGTAAAACATTGTAACCGGGGCGGAATTTAGACCGATAAACTTTAATCTCCGTGTCACCATATTGGTTTTTTGCTTGCAATTCTGTTAATCCCACCGTCGCCGCTTCAGGAGTAGAAAATACTGCCGAAGGAACGTTTTCATAACTCATTAACCGGGGTTTATTACCAAAGACTGTATCGGCAAAAGCTCGCCCCTCATTAATCGCCACGGGAGTTAAATTAATTTTATCGGTACAATCGCCCACGGCATAGATATTATCTTCACTGGTTTGGCTATACTCGTTGACGACAATTGCCCCTTTTTTTACCTCGACATTGACATTCTCTAAGCCCAATTTTTCCAGCTTAGGGATTCTTCCAGTAGCGGCTAATCCTAGGGCATCAACAAAGAGCATTTCTGAGGTTTCTTTCCCCTGAATATGTACTTTTAAACCCTCATCATTTTTCTCGATCGAAGTGGGGAAAGTTTCGGGCATAATTTTAATTCCCTGACGGATCATTTCTGCTTGAATCTCATCGCGTATATCCTCATCAAACCCTCTTAAAATCTTGTCTTTACGGATTAACTGCACTACTTCTGTCCCTAATCCGTGCATAATACCGGCAAATTCTACCCCAATATATCCTGCCCCTAAAACTATAATTCTTTTTGGTTGTTCTGGCAGTTGAAACATAGCATCAGAAACTACCGTATGTTCGATCCCCGGAATATCGGGTTTAACCGGATGTCCCCCCACGGCAATTAAAATTTTATCGGCAGTAATTTTCTCCTCTCCCACCTCTAGGGTATGGGTATCAAGAAACTTGGCATAATTAGGAAAAAGCGTCACTTGAGAATTATCGAGCATCTTTTGATAAATGCCATTTAAACGGATAGTTTCCTGATTAAGCGCGCTAATTAATTTTTGCCAATTTAACTGACTCTCTACCGGACTCCAACCGTAACCTTCCGCATCCTTAAATAGTTGCGGAAAACGACTAGAATAAACCATTAATTTTTTAGGAATACAACCGCGATTAACACAGGTTCCTCCTAAACGATCATATTCTGCTAATCCCACTTTTGCCCCGTATTCGGCAGCCCGTCTAGCGGTGGCAATACCCCCAGAACCACCACCAATCACGAATAAATCAAAATCATAACTCATAAAAATATCCTCGCAAATAAATAGAAATTTGACGGAATCAAAAAACTTTCAGGGCAAAAAGGAGAGCGAATATCTCGGATCAATCCCTAACTGAATCTATCGAGTAACTAGCAGAATATGGTCACTAATGCTGCTAAATTAGAGTCAATTTACTTACTGCCAAGACTTAATTCTATGCTAACACGCCGCTCGAAATTATCTTTTCTCTTGGGGACTTGTTCCCTATTTCTCTGGGTAAACCATCCCGTCACCCTCGCAAACCCCATCAGTCAAGACAATTCCCCCCCTTCCCAGTTTATCTGTCCAGCAGACTTAGCCACCAGGATCGATCGCATTTTGGCCCGCCCCGATTATCAAGGCGCTTATTGGGGAATTTTAGTAAAATCCCTTAATTCTCAGGAAAATCTCTATAGTCTCCACGAAAATAACTTTTTTACTCCCGCTTCTACTGCGAAATTATTAACCACTGCCGCCGCTTTCAGCAAATTTAACCGCGATTATCGTCTGAAAACCCCCATTTTAGCCCAAGGCAACCCCCCCGATTTAGAAACTTTAACCTTAGTCGGGAGGGGAGATGCCACCATAACCACAGAAAAGTTAGAAAAATTAGCAGAAAAGTTAAAAGCAAGGGGAATTAACTCAATTTCTCGTTTAATTGTCGTTGCTAGTCCTTTTGTCGTCTCCGATAGTCAAAAAACCTGGGAATGGGAAGATGTCTTTTTTGACTATGCTGTACCCGCTTCTAGCTTGGTTTTAAACGAAAATTCCGTCAATTTAAGGCTTTTACCGCGACAATTGGGGCAAAGCTTAGATTTACAATGGTCTGATCCCATTGCCGCTAAACAATGGCTAATTGAGAATCAAACCAGCACCGCAGCGCAAGGAACCCCGAATACTTTGGCAATTAAGGGCAATTTAGCCAGTAATCGCCTGATTATCACCGGTTCTCTGGCAATCGATAGTCAAGATGATTTTAATTTAGCTATTCCCCAACCCTCGGAGTATTTCCTTGATCGCTGGCGTAATATCCTTGAAAAAGCGGGAATTACCGTTAAAACCGCCGAAATTAGCTCAGAAATTCGCGGCGATGAAATCACCAATTTAGAATCAGAACCCCTAGCATATTTGGTGGAAAAAGTCAATAAAAATAGCGATAATTTACTAGCCGAAACCCTACTACAAATGCTCGGCGGTGTCTCGGGATTGCAAGAAACTTTAACAAAACTGGGAATTAACAGCGATAGTTATAAAATCGGCGATGGTTCGGGGCTATCACGACAAAACCTAATTAAACCCAATACTTTAGGTCAAATTTTACAACTAATGGCAGAAAACCCTGATTATCGTCGTTCTTTAGCCATTGGCGGCATTGATGGCACTTTAACCAATAGATTTCGCCAGACTCCCCTAGAAGGACGATTACAGGCAAAAACCGGGACTTTAACCGGAGTTATCGCCCTTGCGGGTTATCTAGCAACCGCCGACAATCAACCCCTAATCTTTAGCATAACCGTCAATAACAGCGATAAACCCGCCACCACCCTCAGAAACGGCATCGATGAGGTGATTTTGCTACTAGGACAGTTAAAACGCTGTTAATCTTTAGGAGATAGGGAGATAGGGAGATAGGGATTTAGGGAAATTTCAGCTAAATTCCCCACTACCCCACTTCCCCAACACCCCACTCCCCCAACACCCCACTCCCCAATTCATAATTCATAATTCATAATTCCCACTTCCCTCCCCCCAACACCCCCAACACCCCACTCCCCAACACCCCACTCCCCACTCCCCAATTCATAATTCATAATTCATAATTCATAATTCCCACTTCCCCAACCCGCAACTAATTTGATCGAGCCATTTAATCACAGAAGACTGTATACTTTTGTAAAAATTGCTTCTAGCTGACCTGTAGATTAATCGACGGAGTTATTGATATATGTATATAGTTCAGGTTGCCTCTGAGTGCGCCCCGGTGATTAAAGCCGGGGGATTGGGGGATGTGGTATATGGATTGAGTCGAGAATTAGAAATTCGCGGTCATTGCGTGGAGCTAATCCTACCCATGTATGATTGTATGCGCTACGACCAAATTTGGGGCTTACACGAGGCTTATCGCGACCTGTGGGTGCCTTGGTACGGTGGCGCAATTCACTGTAACGTTTTTTGTGGTTGGGTACACGGGCGCTTGTGTTTCTTTATTCAACCCAATTCGGGGGATAATTTCTTTAATCGCGGTACTTACTACGGTTGTAAGGATGATAATATGCGTTTTGCCTTCTTCTCTAAAGCCGCTTTAGAATTTTTGCTCAGAAGTAATAAACGTCCCGATATAATTCATTGTCACGACTGGCAAACGGGTTTAATTCCGCCCTTACTTTTTGAAATTTATAAATATCATGGTATGGGCAATCAGCGCGTTCTTTACACCATCCATAACTTTAAACATCAAGGATTTGGAGGTGCAGAAATTCTCTGGGCAACAGGATTGAATAACGATACTTACTACTTTAGCTATGCCCGACTGCGCGATAACTTCAATCCTTTTGTGATTAATTTTATGAAAGGTGGAATCGTTTTTGCCAACTATTTCAATACCGTCTCACCTCACCATGCTTGGGAAGCACACCACACCGATGTTAGTTACGGTTTAGGCCATACAATTCACCAGCATCAACACAAATTTACTGGCATTCTCAACGGTTTAGATTACAATATCTGGAACCCGGAAGTGGATAAATTTATTGCTGCACCCTACGGTATTGATAACTTCTCCGAGAAGGCACGCAATAAGAAGGCACTGCGAGAAAGACTCTGGTTAAGAGATGAACCAGAAAAACCCTTAATTTGTTATGTCGGTCGTTTAGATGACCAAAAAGGCGTACATTTAGTTCATCATGCCATGTATTATGCCTTAGCTCGCGGGGCGCAATTTGTCCTACTAGGTTCCGCCACCGAATCGTTAATTAATAACTGGTTCTGGCATGAGAAAAATCACCTAAATAATAACCCTGATGTTCATATTGAATTGGGCTTTAATGAGGAATTATCTCACCTCATTTATGCGGGGGCTGATATGATTGTAGTTCCCAGTAATTTTGAACCCTGCGGACTGACACAAGTAATCGGCTTAAAATACGGAACCGTTCCCATCGTCCGGGGAGTTGGTGGTTTGGTTAATACGGTTTTTGATCGCGATTATGATACCTATCACCAACCGGAAGAACGCAATGGTTTTGTCTTTTTTGATCCCGATAATAATGCCCTTGAATCAGCCATGTCCCGGGCATTAGAATTATGGTACACTCAACCAGAAGAATTCCAAAAATTAGCGATTCAAGGCATGGAATGCGATTACTCTTGGAATCGCCCCGGGGAAGAATACGTTGCCCTCTATGAAATGATTCGCCACAAATAAACTGCATCTTGTCTCTAGCAATTCCCTGGCAGTTGTCAACAGAAATTCGAGGAATAGATTTGTTGAAATTTCCGGGGGAATTGCTTTAGTTTTGACCGACTCCTGACTCCTGATGACCGACTCCTAACCCCACCAACAAACTTTTTGCCGCAAACCCTACCTAGTAGAGCAGAAATGTTAACTTTGCTTGGTATTCTTGGGTGAGGGGATGACTAACTCCCAAAATCTGAAATATGGCTAACATGGCTTTTCTTGCCCCATCCTGACGATATTTTCTGCTTTCTTCCACCAGGCTGATCAGTTTATCTAAAGCGGCGGCATAATCTTCTTTTAATGCGAAATTAATCCCAGTAAAAAATATCTGATCGAGGGGATTATTTTCGTGGTTTAATTGTTGAAATTCTAGGAGAGTTTTCCAACCTTTGATCGGGGGATTTTCTTCTTTAATAGCACGGATTAATCGGTAAGCGTCAGACCATTTTTCTAGACGCATGAGAAATTTTACCGCCATAATAACTAATCGCGGTTCGTTGGGATATTTAGGGAAAAGACGATCGAATAATTGTTTAGCTGCGGGCAAATTATCGAGGGCGATCGCTTCTTGGATTTCTGCTAATCCTGTTTCTAATTCCGATTGTAAATCGAGACGGGAAAATAAGTCTCTAATTTGTTCTTCTGGCAAAGCACCGACAAAACAGGGTAACACTTCTCCCTTGCTGACAATTCGCACATCGGGAACTCCTTCTACATCGTATTGTTCGGCTAATTCGGGACTTTTATCTATATCTATTTTTGCCAGGATAAAATTATATTCACTTGCCAGTTTTTCCAGCATCGGTTTTACCAATTTACAGGGTCCACACCAGAGGGCATAAAAGTCTAAAATCACTGTATTTAGATAGGATTTTTCGATCACTTCACTGTCAAAATTTGTCCCATCTACCTCGATAGAATATCCCATTTATTTCTCCTCTAATAACTTATTTTTCAGCTAGTTTTTCCCACTTATCTCTTTTACCCAAAGGGCTAATCCTCCCCCTCGTCCCCGGGCTGCCATCATTGTTTCTGTGATCAGAAAATAGGCAAAAAATGCCTGTTTTTTGATACTTTCCTGATAAAAATTTGCTTCACTTACCTGGCCATTTCTAATAAAACCTGAATAGAGAGAGCGATTAAATAGGGTTAGGTTGATCCGGGTAAAATCAAAGGCGAGAAGACGGGTTTTAGGAAAAAACTTAACCGGACCGCTTACAGATAGTTTTACTGCCCCTAAAACTATCTGATTGCTGACGGTTCCAGAGATAAATTCTCCCGGTTCTAAACTCTCATTTCTTTGGTAAGAGATGGTAATTTTTAACCAGGATGGTAGATAGCGGCCTTTGCCTAAAACAATTCCCGCTCTCTTTTTAGCTTTTTGAGTTCCCGTGATAAAGTATAATCGCCAAGTACCGATCAAAGCCTCAAAAGTAAGATTTTCTTTAGTTTTTTTATTGTTTTTTTCTGTTGCTAAGAGAAATTCCAGCAATTGAGAGACAGGGGGGCGATTATTGTCCTCAAGTATTAGGGGTGAGTCGAGATTTCTAACCATGATTTCAGACAGTGCCAAGATATTTTAGCTGAAGCTACCGAACTCGAAAAAGTGATCGATAAACCGGTTGACCCTTATTATAAGTGGACTTTTCCCTCTCCGTCGCTACGGGGAAAATATTTTCCGCTAACCAGGGGGTTTGATGTTGCCGAACAAAATGGGGATGTGCTTGAAATCTCTCGGTCATTTCCAGGGCGATCGATTCCACATCCGACTGTAAAAAAACCCAGCCCCCAGCTACCATATACTTAGCCAAAGCTATTACTAATTCTGGCTGCACAACCCGACGCTTACTGTGACGCTGTTTAAACCAAGGATCAGGAAATTGAATCGACACCCAAAATAACTTATCTGCGGGCAAAGATTGCAGTAAAATTTCTGGGGCAACGTTCATATTGCCAAAAACAAAAGCGAGATTACTTAATCCTAACCTTTCCCGTTCCTGATTCGCTTCAATTACCAAAGGTTGACGAATTTCAATCCCCAAAAAATTAATTTCTGGCTCTACTTGGGCCATTTGTAACAAAAATTTACCCCGCGCACAACCAATGTCAAGATGGAGAGGTTGCGTCATATCCTGATAAACTTGATTCCAATCGGGGGGAGCGATCGGATGGCGATATTTATGACTTAAGGGATTGACGTGCTGACGAACGCGAACTTTAGCCAAAGATATTTTCTCCTCTATTTCTCCTCGATCGATCTAGTTTACCGATATTTAGCCCAATTGAATGCGATGAATTTCCGTTTCGCCATTCTCAGCGATCCTCATATCGCTTTACCCACAACCATTTTGAACCATTCTAATCGCTTTCATCTGGTGGAAGTGAGTATTCCCGCTTTAAAAATTGTTTTAGACCATCTCATCACCCTTAACCTCGATTTTCTGCTGATTGCTGGCGATTTAACCCAAGATGGTGAACCAGAAAATCATCGTTGGTTAGCCGATTGTTTAGCCACTTTACCCTTTCCCGTCTATGTTGTGCCGGGTAATCATGATGTTTTGAGTTTAACCGCAACAGAAAACCAGATCGGTTTAGCAGATTTTCCCTTTTATTATCAACAATTTGGTTACAGCGACCCCGAACAAATATACTACCAAAAAGAAATTTTACCCAGAGTGCAATTAATCGCTCTTAATTCTAATCAATTCGATGACCAAGGTGGACAAATTGGCAGTTTAGATGCAGAACAATTGCATTGGTTAAAACAGATTTTACCATCGCTAAAAAACGATCTGGTGATGGTAATGATCCATCATAACGTTATCGAGCATTTACCCGGACAAAGCAATCATGAATTAGGTAAACGCTATATGTTGGCTAATGCGGTAGAACTACTCGATATACTAGAGGAAAACGGCGTAAAATTGTTGATTACTGGCCATCTCCACGTGCAGGATCTGGCTTTTACTAGAGGTATCTATGAAATTACCACTGGTTCCCTCGTCAGTTATCCCCATCCCTACCGGGTGCTAGAATATCGCGAAAACACGGGAGAATTAGCCATAGAATCCTTTCATCTGCAAAATATACCCGGATGGGAGAATTTACCCGCTATTTCTCGGCAATGGTTAGGCGATCGCTCTTATCCTTTTATGATGCGTTTGTTAACCTGCCATCCCCTCAATCTTCCCATGAGTCTAGCGGAGGAATTAGCCCCGAAATTACGAAATTTTTGGGCAGATGTGGCCAAAGGTGACACAATCTTCGATTTTAGCGATTTTCCGCCCCTAGTACGCCGTTATTTTTACGCTTTCAGTGCCATCGATCCCCTCGGTAATCCTCATTTTATCGACAATCAAGCTGTAATTAGTTTCAAGCATCAGTTTAGTTATCAGCGCTCAAACTTTCTGCTGGAGATGGGAGAATAGCTGCAACAAATAATTAACTATAGCTTATAGTTATGGTACGCGGCCGCTATCTTGGCAGAAAATATCAAAAAAAATCAATAAAAATAAATGGAAGCACTTAAAAAGGAATTAAAAAAAATCGGTTCTCTTGCCCTCTTTTTTTTCTTGGCTTTCGGTTATATTCTTCTGATCATGAAATTATTTCTGGAAGAGTATTCGATTACCACCTACGTTTTGGGTAAAGCGATCGTAGGAGCGATCCTTGCGGCAAAAACCGTGGCCATTCTCGACGCAGCCATGAAGCTAGAATGGTTAGAAAATCGTCCCCGTTACGTTAGTGTTCTATATCGAACCTTTGTTTATACCCTAGCAGCACTGATTCTCGGCTCGATCGAGGGTTTTCTGGAAGCTTATCTGGGAACGCGGGTAATTTCGCAGGCAATGGCCAAATTTTGGCAAAGGGAAAGTTTCTCTCAAATCCTTGCGGTTACTCTCTGTCTAGCAGTGGTTTTTTGTCTCCACAATCTCTGGCAAGAAATCGATCGCTATTGGGGTAAAGGCAAATTGAGAAAATTTTTTCTCGGTCGCTCCTAGAGTAGAGCAGTTATCTTAATGGTGAGATAGCAAGTTTTCCTTTTGGGGAGTCGGGAGATAGGATTTAGAGAGATGGGGATTTAGGGAAATTTCAGCTAAATTCCCCACTACCCCCACACCCCACTTAAGAAGTATGTACGATCGCCCTATCTTTCGCGGGCAACCCCTGCTAGGATAAAATACGGGTGAAAAATTGCTAATCCAAGGAGTACAGACGTGATTGAACCTTTAGTGCTAGGCATTACCCTAGGCTTAATTCCCATTACCCTAGCGGGTTTGTTCGTTGCCGCCTATTTACAGTACAAACGGGGCAATCAATTCGGCTTAGACTAAATCTATCACGCCAATCCCCCGAATTGAGACAATCTCCCGTCAAGCTAGGCACTAGACGGGAGATTTTTCAATAGGACAAATTTGCCGCTTAACAGATTGTGGCTGCTGGCGTTGCCATCCCTGCAAAACTCATCTGTCTTCTGGGGAGAGCGCTCGCCAAAAAACCAAAGGCTAGACGGCTGTTAAACTAGGAAAACGAATGACAGTTTCCGTATATTCGGGAACCCATCCGGCGGTACTGGTGAAGTAACGTACTGCTTTAACTCGTTTACTGGCAGTGAGGTGAAACCAGTGTTCGCTATGGGCGGGAACATTGATATATTCTTGAGGTTGAATAGTTAATTCCCCCTGAGAACCATCGGGAAAGACAAAGCCAAAAACCCCCTCCCCATCAATGATATAACGCACCTCATCGTCAGCGTGGGTGTGACAGCGCTCGAATTTGGCCAGTAAAGTGTCGAGATTGGGAATTTCAGGGTGTAAAACGATTAAATCTCTAGCTTGATAACCCGCTTCTTGCTTTAGTTGCTCAAAATAACCGTCTAAGCTGGTTAAAACTATTTCTTTTTCTTCGTCAGTGAGAGAAGCTTGTTTAAGTAGCTGACGAGTGGCTTCGTTTTCGATCGGCCAATAGTTTAAAGTAACATTTAATTTGGCCAATTCCAGACTAATATCGGCTAACTGGGTATAGGTTGTCCCATTCTCTAAGCGTAGTATCGCCATTAGTTATCATCCTCAAGATTACTTTTTCCATTTTAAAGTTTTCCAGAGAGAAGCCGCTCGATTTTTTGCCCCTCGATCCCTTGCCAGTTCCTAGGATTTTCTGCTTAAAAATGCTATTATGGCCTATATATGGGGAATTAGCTCAGTTGGTAGAGCGCTGCGATCGCACCGCAGAGGTCAGGGATTCGAGTTCCCTATTCTCCATTTGCCAGAGATATTAACCGCTTTTTAAGGTTCCAGAAAGATGATCAACCACTGTCAACTTGCCAAAAGCTAAATTTTTCCAGTCCAGAGCGGAGCGCCAAACTAAAACCATTGGGATAATAGTTATTGGTGTAGCGAATCTGGGGATTTTCTTAGTTAATTTTTTGCAGAACTGCTTTGGTATTATCTTTGTTGTTGTCATTAACCACTAGGATTTCATAATCAATTTTATCCTCTCCTAAACCCTCAGATATTATAGAAAACATCTTGGACAATTTTTACCAGATAAGTAAGACGGCTCACCACTACTACCGAATCACTACCCGGATTAGCTATTTAGTCCCTAACAGGAGGGGGAATCGGATGATCGATTTAGGAAGACCTAGTATTTGGCGATCACTAACGAGAGTGGGCGATCGCATAGTAGATAACAAAATGAGCAAAATTATAAAACTCATAAATACTAGGAATTACAGCCAAAAGTAACATTTCATGAAGATATACTTGACAAAATCAACGCGGTCTTAACTTGTCAGGCACGATTCAATCCCTAGATTTTTTGCATAAGTCGAGACAAGATAAGATAGGATGGTTCGGCAGTTTAAGATTGAAAGATGAATGACGAACAAGTAAAAACTTTGTGGAGTGTATCCAGACACATTTAAGGATATGGTTACAGTCCTGACAGCGGAAGTATCCAAACTAAAACTTAAGGAGATGGGAAGTAGATAATTATTGATCGTGCCTTATGCCTAGCTCGAAAAACATTGAGCGAGAGGTGATTATCTTCACCGGAAGAATTCATCAGCAATTTGGAGTAAACCCTAGATAATTTAATTATGATATTCTTTCAACTTCTAGTTATCGCAGCAACCGCACTTGCTATCACTTTTTCCCTTGGCTATGTAATCTTGCGTGCAGTTACTAACTTAACAGTCAAGGAATGTCTGGCACTTGCAGGTGCCTGTGGTATGGCTTTACAGGGAGCGATTGCCTTCCTCGGCTTCCTACTGGGCATTTCAGGGCGTAATTTTTTTATCCTGACCACTGTGGCTCTATTTAGCATAGCTATAGCCTTACTACTGCGGAAGCCAACGAAGACAGAGCCGACTGGGAATTATTCTTGGCTCTACCTGTTGATGGTGTTTTGGACAACGCTAGTTGGCATCCAGTTGTTCGTCCTGATCTATAGTGGTGCTAACTGGTATGGCGACTGGTGGATGCATTACGATATTGCCAAAGTCTACCTAGGACAACAGGCAACTGATACTATTTATTTTAACCGTTACATCATCTCATCTCGCACGCCTTTGTTCAATCTTTTTTCGAGCTACTATCTTGGCCTTTTGGGAAATCAATTTAGTATCTATCAATTAAGCTCAATATTGCCAGAAGTTTTTTTATTAGCAATGATTCCGTTGCTATTGCGCCCCCACCAGGTAACAATAGCAGTTATCCTAGTGGCTTTCAATGGTCATATGAATAGCACCAGCATTTATCCCTGGCCGAAGATACTTGCTTCCTTGTATGTAATTACCGCCATCTATTTTTATCTCGACCTGAGAAAAAATTCTAAGAGGAATTTGTTCTCTCAATCTGCTATTGGTTGGGGTTTAAGCTCTGGATTAGCGATGCTTAGTCACCCATCAACCCTTTTTTATGTAGCCGCTATGGTTGCCGACAATATCTGGATAAACCGCCGCAATTTTGTTAACGTATTACGGCAATTATTGGTTCCCCTATCGATAGCATTTGTGACGTTACTACCCTGGATATTGTGGGGCATAAGCGAATATGGCTTGCCAGAATTCTTGCGGGCCTTATCTAACACCACAGGCACGATGACTACCATCGAAAGAGTGATGAATGCCATTGGCAATATAACCAGTACAATTGTACCTATTCCCTTAGGTAAGGCCTTGATCGGTTTTAATCCAGATAGCCCAATCATAGGACAGATTGGCAATCCATGGCTGAGATTTTATTATAATGTTCTGCCCGGTGCCTTGAACATAACCATAACTTGCCTGCTCTTATTCGAAGGAGTTAGACGATATTTCAGGAAAAGTTCATTGCAGTCTATATTGCCAAATTCACTCTTTTTGTCAGTAATCGTTTTTGGGTTTTTAGGTGGTTGCCTGCTGCAACAAGGCTTTAACACTGGCGGTCTAGTTGGTGAGAGCATGACTCCCATAGTGTTTCTCCTCTTGTTAGTTGCCAGTGAATACTTTTATGATCTAGGTGTTAAGTTCCGCCAACTGTTCTTGCTGATGCTTACGGGCGAATTCTTGATTTCCCGTGGAATTCACTTAGTTTTTCTGGGAATAGGGCATCCCTTTATTTGGGATGACAATTTGAGTCTAAAAAACGAGAAAAACCTTGTCTTTGCCAGAGATCTTATAGCAACTCCCTGGCTGGGTTTTCTGATTACTACATTGTCCTTTATAGTATTATTAGTAATTGGATTGAAAGCCTGTTCAAGAGAACAACGCACTTCTAATTAGGTTAGTTAACAGGTAGGGGGACAGAATCTCATCAAATCTTTGATCAAGCGATTGGCAAAATTATCGCTTTAGATTTTCGGAGGCGATGGGATTCTGAATTAAAATTACCCCGACTTAAGCAAAACTGTTTATAAGTGGCATCGCTAATGGCAAAAGCCCAAGAAGCATCTATAGCAGTTTTCATCAGAATGAGGTATGGGCAAGGGGCTTAAACCCCTTGTTGGCAAAACTTGTCGATACCTCAGTAACGTGAAAAGCGCTATAAACCAATTTTTAACCAATCAATAATAGGCAAATTTGCCAGAAAAAAGTAGGCGGTAATGATAATTAGTATTCCCTTGACGACTACGGGTGATTTGAGAGATTTTTTCTGCATAATTGTTCAGTTAAAAAATACCTTTTAATTCCTTTTCATAGGTGTGAATCCAATCAAAAATATCTTGGATTAATTTGCTACCATCTCGCTGGGGTTGCCATCCAGTTATAGAACTGATTTTGCGAGAATCAGTGATAAAAATTGGCATATCTCCGGTGCGATTTTCGGGAATTGCCTCAATCATTATATTATTGCCCGTGATTTCTTGACATAGTTTTGTGGTTTCATAAAGAGACAAGGAAAAATCTTGCCCACCCCCCACATTAAAAGTCTGCCCTTTGAATTGTTCTAAATTAGCAATCTGAATATCGATTAAATCGAGTAAATCAGCTACATGAAGAAAATCTCTAACCTGTTTCCCTGTACCCCCATAACCGATATATTTTAAGGACTTCTGAAAGTAATGATTAGCTACCCAAAGGGCAAAAACTCCCTGATCAACTTTTCCCATTTGCCAAGGACCAGTTAAAACTCCACAGCGATTAATTAAAGTTCTTAATCCGTAGGCATCCCCATATTCATTAATAATCAGTTCCGATGCTAACTTAGTGGAACCGTAGAGAGAACGGGGCAAATCTAAGGGAAACCGTTCACTGATACCAAAAGCAGAAACCCCGGGTAAATCTTGCTGTTCAGATAACTGAAAACGAGTATCTTTTTCTGTATAGTTTAACTGATTAAGATAGGCGATGGGATAAACTCTGCTGGTGGAGAGAAAAATAAAATCAGCTTGGGTTTGTCTAGCTAATTCTAAACAGTTAATCGTTCCAATTAAGTTAGTTTGCAAGACATAGCCGGGGGAAGTATAACCGGCTAAAACGGAAGGTTCTGCCGAACATTCTAGGATTAAATCCACTGGCAAAGCGGATGCCTCTAAGTCTTCCGCATTTCTGACATCTCCATGAACAAACTCAATTCCCGCTTGTTTAAGACGGGGAATATTTAATTCAGAACCGCGACGTTTTAAGTTATCTAAAGCGGTGATTTTCCAGTCGGGATAACGTTGGGCTAATCCCAAACCTAAAGAACTGCCCACAAAACCCGCACCACCAGTAATTAACACTTGTCTAGTCATCAAAAATACTCCTCTAGATAAGTAATTATCTAGCCACTTGATTCTTTTTCTGTTTGCGCTTATAGTCGCCTCTAGAAAGGTGTTTTTCTAACCAGATAGAGAGAACTATAAATAAATAACGACTGCCCATTTCCTTGAGTTTTAACTTGGAAACCCCCGTGGTACGATTGCGCCAAGTGATGGGAATTGTCGTATAGGAATATCCTCGCACGATTGCTTTTAAGGGCATCTCTACTGTTAAGTTAAAATGGTGAGATAGTAGAGGTGAGATTCCTTCGATAACCTCCTTACGATAGATTTTAAAGGCGTTAGTGGTATCATTAAATTTTAGCCCAAATAAAACTTGAATGAATAGATTAGCCAAACGATTGACGAATAACTTGTGCCTGGGATAATCAATAACTTTTCCTCCTTTGATAAAACGAGAACCAAAAACGCAATCGTAGCCTTCTTGGAGTTTATAATAATAGTCCACCATGTTATCGGGAGAGTCGGAATTATCTGCCATTACTACTGCAACTGCATCGCCGCTAAAATTTTCTAACCCACAGCGCACCGCAAAACCAAAACCATTGGGATAATAGTTATTGATGTAGCGAATCCGAGGATTTTCTTGGTTGATTTTTTGCAGAACTGCTTCGGTGTTATCTTTGCTATTGTCATTAACCACTAGGATTTCATAATCAATTTTATCCTCTTCTAAACGTTCAGATATTAAGTGAGTTGTGCTTTCGATGCAATCTTCTTCGTTGTAAGCAGGAATAACTATTGATAAGGTTTTTACTGCATAGTTATCCCTTGATTGACGTGGGTGAGAGTAACCGTCCATCTCGAAAGCTGGTGCTAATCCTTCGGGATAGTACATTTCTGTCTCATTAGTCTTATTCTTGGGTTTAAAAATTAGGCTATCACTGGCAACGTAGTTAATACTAGCTCCCACTAAAACCCCAATCATTGTGTTAACTCCAGGGCTAATTCCTAACCAGTTTAAGAAGGGAAATATCAAAAAAACTCGCAGTAAAACTGCTAAACCTGCCGAGAGATGATAGAGAGGAAGTTGTATCAAAATCACATCTCTAATTGTCCAATCTCCTCCAGTCCACACCCAGATTCTATAGATAAAAAAACTAGCAATTAAAGATATTTCTATCGAAATGACATTAGCAACATTCTTCAGAAATGGTGTATTAAATCCCAAGTCATCAATGAACCAATAAATTAAGAATAAGTTGATGAGAAATGCCACTCCCCCAGCAATGAGAAATCGGAAAATTTTATTGTTGTAGATTTTAGTTAACATAATGGTATCTTAAAATATGCTCTGGTTTAGTTTTTCTAGGTCAATATTGCTATTAATAACATCACTAATGTCCTCTGGTTAACTAATTAACATAGTCCCTCAATTACTAGCAGTATATTTTGCTAAAAATCACTTTGGTAACGAGGGAAAACTAGCAGATAAAAATTGACCAGAATAATTCTTGATTTACCCTAAGTCCAACGGCTAACGTTTTGACTAAAAATCTCTTTGAGAATATCTGTTACTGTGTAGGTTAACTGCCAATCAGGATAATGATTTTTAAACTTACTCACATCAGAAATCCACCAGATATGATCACCAATACGATTAGTCTCTACATACTGCCAGTTTAACTTTTTATCCGCAATCGCTTCACATTCTTGAATAGCTTCTAACATGGAACAATTACTAAAGCGACTACCACCGATATTATAAACTTCTGCTACTCGCGGGGTCTGATAAAAATGATAAAAAGCATTGACGAGATCGTAACTATGAATGTTATCGCGTACCTGCTTACCCTTATACCCATAAATACTGTATTCTTTGCCGATCATCGTACATTTCATTAAGTAGGATAAAAAACCGTGTAATTGCGTTCCTGAATGACTTGGACCGGTTAAACAACCGCCACGAAAAGAGGCAGTTTTCATCTCAAAATAACGCCCGTATTCCTGTACTAACACATCCGCTGCCACTTTCGACGCACCGAACAAAGAATGTTTACAAGCATCAATACTCATCAACTCGTCAATACCTTGAGCAAAATAAGGATGATTTTCCGAGATTTCCCAACGTAATTCTTTTTCTACTAAAGGCAATTCATTCGGTCTATCCCCGTAAACTTTATTAGTGGAACAGAAAATAAATACTGCTTGGGGACAGTGTTGACGAGTATTTTCTAATAATACTAAAGTTCCGTTAGCATTGACACTAAAATCCATATAGGGATCCTTAGCTGCCCAATCGTGGGAAGGTTGCGCCGCCGTATGGATAATTAAGGATATATCATGACTATAGGTTTTAAAGATAGCTGAAATAGCTTCATGATCGCGAATATCTACAGCATGGTGAATGTATTTATCCCCGTAATCTTGCGATAATTTGGCTCGATTCCACTCCGTTGAAGCGTCTTCGCCAAAAAATACCTGACGCATATTATTATCAATTCCAACGACGGTATAACCCTTGTCACAAAAAAATCTGACTGATTCGGAACCGATTAAACCAGCAGAACCGGTTACTAGAACTATCGCCATAACTATATCCTGAATTTTTTGCCTAGTTGTTCAGAAATTTCCCAAGTTGAGAAAACTTTCCCCGACTTTACTAGATATGTTCGCCTTTGTCAATTAAACAGGAGGAGATTACCTCTAATAACTGCGGCAATTCCCTCAAAAATGATCGTCTTATCCACTAGGAGCGATTTAATGGCCTTTTCTTGCCAGTAATCCCTAATTAAGTCCCCATCTCCCCCTGTTAAAATTATCCTGCTCTCTGGATATAAATTTAACCATTCCAGAGTGAATTTTTCTATTCCCGCCAAAATTGTATAAATTATCCCACTTCTTATCCCTTCTGCTGTTTCTTTTGCCCAGATCTGGGGTAATCTTTCCGGTAAGGACACCTCTGGTAAGGCTGCCGTCCGTTCCCTTAAACTGGCTAATTGCAGCTTTAACCCGGGTAAAATTGCTCCCCCCACTAGCTTTTTATCCCCATCCACTCCCGTAAAAGTTAAGGCTGTTCCCCCATCGATGACTAAACAGGGAAATCCGTATTTTTTTCCGGCACCTAAGACAGCTAAAGCTCGATCAATGCCGAATGTTGCATATAAATCCAGCAAAGGAATGTCTTTTAAAGTAATTATCCGTAAATTGCCATAATTTGCCCATAATTCTCTTTGGCTAGGAACCACGGAGGCGACAATCAATGCACGGTTGCATTTGTTTGTCAAGAGTTTAGGGAAAATTTGTTGCAAAAATTCATTACTTAGGGGTTCTCTCAGGTGGGGAGTATCGAGACAAGCTAACAGGGTTTGACCGCGAAAATACCCCCAATGTAGCCGAGAATTGCCGATCATCAACCCTATCCAGTCAGTATCTTGCTCAGTCATTTAGTTAGTGGGAATTATGAATTGGGGTGTGGGGTGTGGGGGGAGAATTATGAATTATGAATTATGAATTATGAATTGGGGTGTGGGGAGAATAAATAAAATAATCTCCTGTCTCCTGACTCCTGACTACTGACTCCTGACTCCTGATGGCTTCAAGATGACCGATATTTGGGGAAATTATCTAGAAATCATGACAAAAGTTTTTTCATGGTTAAACAGACAAGAGAATAAGATAACCTAGGTATAGAATTTAACAAAAAATCTGGTTAACGGACATTGATCAAGTCGATAGCGCAGTGTCAAACGAGTTCTTTTCCCGCTCAGGTATGGCAATTAGATCACGGCTTAACCGTAATTCATCAGTATTTACCCGTGACTCCTGTGGTGGTGGTGGATGTGTGGGTGAAAGCAGGTGCGATCGCTGAACCCGACCCATGGTTAGGTATGGCCCATTTTCTTGAACACATGATCTTTAAGGGGACAAAAAAACTTCCCCCCGGACTCTTTGACTATTTAATCGAAAATTGTGGCGGCATGACCAACGCTGCCACCAGTCACGATTACGCACACTTCTATCTCACCACCAGTGTGGATCAAATTGAACATACCTTACCCCATCTCGCCGAAATTCTCCTCCATGCTGAGATTGACGATGAGGAATTCTATCGGGAAAAAGATGTAGTTTTAGAAGAATTACGGGCCTGTTATGATGATCCCGATTGGATTGCCTACCAAACCCTCTGCGGAAGTATCTATCAAAACCATCCCTACGGACGCTCTATTCTAGGGGATCAACCCTGTTTAGAGCAATTAACCCCCAATCAAATGCGCTGTTTCCATCGCACCTATTATCAACCGGAAAATATGTGTGTGGCGATTATCGGGGGAATTGAACCCCAAGCCGCTTTAGAAATTATCCGGCAATCTTTTCGGGAATTTCCCGTCCCCTCGGAATCCCCCTCCCATCTAGTAGCTGCCGAACCCCCCCTGATCGAAATTCGTCGTTCCCAAGTATATTTACCCCACTTAGAACATTGTCGCCTCTTGATGGGATGGACTGGACCGGGAAGCGATCGCCTAGAAGATGCCTTTGGATTAGACTTGCTTTCGGTAATTCTTGCCGGGGGACGCTGTTCGCGGTTAGTGCGACAGCTGCGGGAAGAAGCGCAAATCGTCCTCGATATTAACAGTAATTTTTCCCTGCAACGAGATTCCAGTCTCTTTACCATCGGCGCTTGGCTATCTAGCTCACAAATCGAGACAATTGAAGGCATTATCTGTGAACATATCCAACATCTGCACGATGATCCCGTCACCCCCGCAGAATTACACCGCACTCAACAGTTATTAGCTAACGATTATATTTTCTCCACAGAAACCCCGGGCCAATTAGCGGGACTCTATGGATATTATCAAACCCTGAGAGCTGCCGACCTAGCCACGATCTATCCCCAAGTTATCCAAAGTTTGCAACCGTCAGATCTCCAGCGTCTGGCTCGTCAGTATCTCTCCCCGGAGCGATATGCTATTACAATAATGCAACCCTGTGAATAAACGATGTCCGCTTCCCCCATTCACCGCTTAACCTTAGAAAATGGCATCACTCTTTTAGTGGTGGAAAATACGGCCGTGGAGTTGGTTGCGGGGAGGATTTTCCTCAAAAATGCGGGTACTCGGTGGGAAAAAACCGAAAAAGCGGGTTTATTTCGTCTTTTAGCCGTGCTGCTCACCAAAGGTACAGAAAAGTTATCTTCCCTAGAAATTGCTGATCGCGTTGAGTCCACGGGGGCCGGTTTAAGTGCGGACACGGGGACCGATTATTTTGTGGTTAGTTTAAAGACCGTTACAAAGGATTTTTTAGATATATTGCGTCTAGCGGCGGAAATTATTCGTTTTCCCAGTTTTCCACCCCCAGAAATCGAATTAGAGAAAAATCTCACCCGTCAAAGCATTCGCTCTCAATTGGAACAGCCTTTTAATGTGGCTTTTAATCAATTACGCGCCGCTATGTACCCCGATCATCCCTATGGTATGTCTTTATTGGGTACGGAGGCAACGGTTTCGCAATTGCAACGGGAGGATATGCAGGCCTATCATAGTCGCTTTTTCCGTCCCGATAACCTAGTGATTAGTCTTTCTGGCCGTATTACCCTAGAGCAAGC
This sequence comes from Microcystis sp. M061S2, assembly GCF_020245605.1. NCBI lineage: Bacteria > Bacillati > Cyanobacteriota > Cyanophyceae > Chroococcales > Microcystaceae > Microcystis > Microcystis sp. M061S2. The sequence goes on from NZ_JADBUP010000072.1 coordinate 31,028, forward strand.
AGTAAAAGCAGTGACGGAAATTTTTGGCAGTTGGTCAATTCCCGATCTTCCTTTATCTAGTTTACCTCCAGCCGCTTTTGATTTTCAGCCCACCTGTTTAACTACCGTCCAAGCTAGTCAACAGGCGATCGTTATGTTAGGATACCCCGGCTCTTCTGTACAAGAGGATGATTATGCGGTTTTAAAATTATTGAGTACCTATCTGGGGAATGGGTTATCTAGTCGTCTATTCGTGGAATTGCGAGAAAAACGGGGATTAGCCTACGATGTTTCCGCTTTTTATCCCACCCGTCTCGATTCTTCCCAATTTGTCATTTATATGGGAACTGCACCCCAAAATACAGCGATCGCCGTGTCGGGATTGCGTCAGGAAGCAGAAAGGTTATATAAAGTAACTTTGAGTGAGGAGGAGTTACAGTCAGCTAAAAATAAGTTATTGGGTCAATATGCTCTCGGTAAACAAACTAACGCCGAAATCGCTCAATTATACGGTTGGTATGAAAGCTTAGGTTTGGGTATTGAATTTGATCGCACTTTCCTGGATTCTATTAATCAGATTACTCCCGAACAAGCGCGATCGGTAGCCAGTAAATATTTTCAAAATCCTTACATTTCTCTAGTCGGTCCAGAAAATGCGATCGCTGAAATTCTCTAGTCAGAGCAAAAAGCAGCAACAAAAAACTATTGCCGCTGCTATTTTTGATTAACTCCCCGGGTGGGATTCGAACCTACGACCAATCGGTTAACAGCCGACCGCTCTACCACTGAGCTACCGAGGAAGGCTACTCACAATTAATAATTATAATCATAAGTCCCTCAATAATGCAAGTGTTTTCTGGATTTTTTCTCAAAAAAATTTCCGGTGCCGGTAGCGGTGGGCAGAGAATCGACTATTGTGGAGATAAGGACACCATTAAGTCTAGTCTATGCTTGCTCATCACCGCCGTCCCGTTTCCTTCTGTCTGCTCTCGACAGATCTACCCATCCTCTCCTCTTTAGACACTGCCGCTACCCTCTACCAAAAGGATCGCCACCGGTTTCATCTTCTCCTCAATCAACCACCAGTCGCTCTCCCAGAAATAGAGACACTTAAACCCGAAAATAATCAAAATAAATTAATTTGGCTAGAAATTTCGGCCAATCGGGTAATTATGACCATGCAGGGCCAAGGAAGATTCGCCTATCGTCATTTTTGGGAGCAAGGGGTTTTTGGTGTCAGTCGCTACTGGTTAAATGCCGAAAGCTCTCAACCGGGTTACGCTTTTCGCCTCCGCAACTATACCCGTAGTCTCAAATTAGAGGGGAATAATTTCCCCGAATATTTGCGTCTAGAGTACGAATTATGGTCAGATAACCTGATTTTAGGTCATTATGTCCTTCATTTGCAAGTACACCAATAAATCGGGTTGGCTGCATAGAGCTAAAAACTTTGTGGGATAAAACTTTTAGGCTTTTTTGTCCTCAAAAAGTGCCAGCCACGGGAGCGATCGGGTGGCAAAATTTAGGCACTTTTTCCCCGAAAATTAGTTAATTGTGGGGTGGATTGAAGACTTAGTGCTACACTTCCCGAAAAGTCTATTTTATTTGAGCTTGTTGTTAGGAATCCACTTAAAAGACGTTGTTTAATCTGGCTAATAAGCTCTTGGGTATGATATGGGGAAAAGTTCCAGCGATTGCGCTAAAATGGGGTAGTATGCCGCAAGTTTCCACCTGTCGTTACTCTGAGGACTGTTAGACAGAAAGTTTCTGTATAATCAATAGTTAGCCTGATTATTGGTTACTTTGATATTTAATGGGTTGAACTAATGGCTGCCTTTTTAGGAATTTCTCTCTGGATTACTCTTGCAACTGTTATTCCAGGTCTTATAACGATCTCACTTCTCTATAGTGCAGTTGTATTGACAGGGATTTCACAGAATGACCCTTTATTGGCAGTTTTCCAAGTAAAGAACGACTGGGTTGCTACGGGTTTTGCGGTCATGGCTATGGTGCTTACCCAAGGGGTTGGTATCCTATTAGAAAATTTCCTAATCAACAACCAGCTTCTTGGATCAGACCGAAGGAAAGTTCAAATTCCCAAAGGTATCGATCCTTGTGGTGAAACTAGCTTTTATATTGAACCTTATGCTGAATACCAAGGGCTGTACTTACTCTTAGCAGAACTTCGCGAGAATGAGGACGCTCAAGGTCATCTCCAGCGAACTTTAGCTCAGTTTTTTCTAATAAATAATGTGATCGTATCTTTCAGTTTGGGCTTAGTTGTAACTGTCTGGCGAATAATACATATTCAATTGATTTATTGGCCTAAAGGCTTGGGGTATGCTGCTTTTCTTGTAATCTCTCTTGTAGTACTGTACCGAGTTGCTTGTATTAGGTTTAAAGTGATGACAAATTCTCTCTGGGCGGCACGTCGTAGAAGACTCGAAGATCACTATCATAACGATAAACTGTATTTAAAGTCACAGATGGAGGAATCGGATGAATACGAGTAAGTATGCTGATTCAACTCCTAAAATTTTGATAAATATTGTTATTGCGATCGCCGCTCTGGTAGGGTGCGTTCCCTAATGCAAGTCCTGCTACAAAGCGATCGCTTTTGGGGAACGCACCATGCACATTGATTGAAACTGTGAAGTGCGATGCCGAAGAACCTAGTGCGATCGCTGATCTTGTAGAAACCCAACATTACTTTTTCCCAAATTACCAGCCAATATCTGAGTTACAATCAATACTATCCATTCTACGCCTTAATCAAATAATTTAACTTATGTCTGCTACAATTCGTGAAGAACTTCACCAACAGATTGACCGATTACCTGATGACATTGTTGAAAAAATTGCCAACTTTACCCGATTAATTTCCCCTGAGCCAAACAACATTTCAGAATATACTAATTGGCAAGATGAAGACTGGCAAAAATTTTCATTAGAGCAATTTTTCAAAGAAGGAGATGAAATTGAATATTCCCTAGCAGATGCTCAAGAAATTTATCAACCATGAAACCAGGTGATATTGTTCTAATTCGTTTTCCTCAAGCAGACTTGAAATCAGGAAAACTGCGTCCAGCTTTAATTATTGCTATTTCACCAAGTCGCCATCGTGATTTATTACTTGCTTTAATTTCTTCTCGTCTCCATCAAGCTACTCTAGGATTTGACGAAATTATTAATACCTCTCTTCAAGTATTAGGCAGTGAAATATTTAATCAGATAACCAAAAGTAAATAAAAACAAAAGATTTATTAAATCAAAAAAAGTTTGAACATGGTAAGAAATGCGACAAATAAATTATTGCAAAATTCTAAAAAATTAAAAAGTGACGAGTTTTATACACAACTTTCAGATATAGAAAGTGAGTTGCAACATTATAAAAGTCATTTTGAAAATAAAGTAGTTTATTGCAATTGCGATGACCCCCGAATTAGTAACTTTTTTAAGTATTTTGCTGCAAACTTCAAAAAGTTAGGTCTAAAAAAAATAATAACATCTTGTTATCGAGAACAAGTGAGAGATTTATTTAATACAAAAGAAGATGAAAAGGGTTTTTTCTTTGAATATACAGGTACAGAGAGAGAAAAAAATAAACCTATTTCCACTGACATTATTTACTTTAATGGGGATGGAGATTTTCGTAGTCCTGAAAGTATTGAACTATTAAAAAAGTCTGATATTGTTGTTACTAATCCGCCATTTTCATTATTCAGAGAATATGTAGGTCAATTAGTTAAATACGACAAAAAGTTTTTGATAATTGGCAATATTAATGCAATAACCTATAAAGAAATTTTCAAACTAATTAAAGAAAACAAAGCCTGGTTAGGAATAAATCTTGGTAGAGGTATTTCTGGTTTCATTGTTCCCGAACAATATGAACTTTATGGAACAGAGGCTCGTATTGACAATTCTGGAAATAGAATAGTTTCTCCAAATAATTGTTTATGGTTAACCAACTTAGACACATCAAAACGACAGGAAGATATGGCTCTGACAAAAAGATATTTTGGCAATGAAGCTGAATATCCAAAATATGACAATTATGATGGAATTAATGTCAATAAAACCCAAGACATTCCCTTAGACTTCAAGGGGGTTATGGGTGTACCAATAACATTTTTACATAAATTTAATCCCGACCAATTTGAAATAATTAAATTCAGGAAGGGGAATGATGATAAAGATTTATCAGTAAATGGGAAATGTCCTTATTTTAGAATACTAATCAAGAATAAACGAATCCAAACTGAATATATTGATTTAACAGGGTAAGCGCATCTTAACAATCCTTGACAAAATGAACTTTATGTGAGTTGCCTACCCAGGATTCAGGCATATTTGAGGAGAATTTGCCATCTCAATTGTTAAGCAAAAATCGACTGAATGGGTCGATACTATTCTGATTGACTGGTATCACTTGAAATGCCCACGCCTATCACAAAATTTGCCAATTGTCAATAGCGTTTGAGATGCTCTCACCCTGCTCTTTTATGTTGTCGAGATGTTGAAATTTTACCCTGATATTGAGAATGACATTGACGGCTAAAATAACTTTTAATTAATCGCCAACGAGTTGAAAAATCTGCATCTGTTTCAGGCAATGTCCAAAGAGCCTGAATGGGCTCTGGTAAAATGACAATAGCATCAATCTTAAAATGATGTTGTCACATAACATATTTAAAAGCATTTCGTAGTCAATCCACATTTTCAGGTTCACACAAAATTCTGTGACGATTGTATGTCACAACTGTAAAAAAATAAGTAGCTCCAGGTGTTTTTGCTCTACGGTATTGCATCAAGTTAGAATAACATTTATTGGATTGGTGTTTACGCAACTGGCGTTGGGTTTCGTGCCTCAACCCAACCTACCAAACTTTAAGACCGCAATTCCTTTGGCTTTTGAAAGTGCGATCGCTATTATCTTGTTGATTAAATTTTAAAATTGCCATTGCTTGGGATAGGAACGCAAAGGGCGATCAATTTTTGATGAGGAGGAGAGGCGATCGTTTCTTGAGTGAGGAGAGGCGATCATTTTTGGGTGATGTGGGAATGGCGGTTACATATCGTATTTTTCTATTATCATAGTAAAATTAGGCAAATATTTTGAAAATAACATGAAAATTAAAGCTCTAATCTGGCAAGAAGATGGTATTTGGTGCGGTTCCGTACCGGCATTGCCAGGCTGTCATACCTGGGGAGAAAGCTACGAACAATTATTAGAAATGTTGCAAGATGCGGTTCAAGGATGGCTTGAAGTTGCAAGTCAAGAAACAGAAATTGAAGCAGAAAAAGAGCTAGTCGAATTATCATTATGAAATCTATTTCTGGCCAAGCCCTTTGTAAAATTATTGAACGTTATGGTTAGCAGTTAAAACGCATTAGTAGTAGTCATCATATTTATACAAAACAGGGAATGAAAGTTATTTTATCCGTTCCTGTTCATGGCAATAAAGATTTACCAATTGGTACTCTTAAGAGTATTTTGAAAGATGCTGATCTGACCGAAGATGACTTGAGATAACGGTGATCGCTGTTTTCTTGTTGATTAAATCTTAAAAACGCGATCAGGTTTTCTTTTGAAATCTAGGGTAAAGCTGTTAAAACAAAACGGATAGACGTTGCCACTACCGCCGTAAACAAAATCCCAATCAAAGCCCAAACCTGATTGCCCTGATTGCTTTCTACCTTTTCTATCTGTAATTCCATTTTATCGAATCGCTTATCCATTGAATCCAATCGTTTCTCTACATTATCAACTTTGGTTTCTACAGTAGCCAATCGAATCTGTACTTGATTCACATCTTTAGAAATTGTATCTAGCTTCTGATTCATTTCTGCTAGAACTTCGCGCAAATCCGTTTCGATGATAGTCGGTGTTGGCATAACTCATCTTGTTAATCAGGCTGACACACTCATTTTAATCTATTTTTTTGCTGAGAGAACGGCCTCTTCTCAAAATATAGCAATTCTCATTTTAAGGTTTCATGACATTAAAACCCTTGCACCTAGAGGGGTTAATAATTCTTAACAAATCTCTAGATCGCTGAAACAACGCAAAATCGTTTCAAAATGAGAATAGCTGGGCGATTTTGAGGAGGAGGGGCGATTTTGAGGAGGAGGGGCGATCGCTCCCTAATCAGTATAAGTTGATATAATTATCGTATGTTTATCTGGTCGTCAAAATGTTGCTAAAAATCGTACAAATCGGTAATTCTCAAGCAATTACAATTCCTCAAGCAATCATGGAACAGTGTGAACTTCTGGACGAAGTTGAGGCGATAGTTGATGGAAAAAGAATTATTCTGAGTGCTAAAAAGAAGGTAAGGGAAGGCTGGGCTGAGTTATTTGATGATGCTCCTATTGAAGCCGAGTTACAGGATTGGTTAGGGGTGGAAAACGAGTTTGAGCGGCAAAATCAATGGTAGAAAGATTTAGCATCCTGTTGGTGGCACTCGATCCAACTAGGGGGTCTGAACTGCAAAAAACTCGACCTTGTGTTGTTGTTTCTCCTAGTGAAATTAATGCTCGATTAAGAACAGTCGTTATTGCACCAATCACCAGTACTGTCAAAAATTACCCAACAAGAATCCCCATTGATCAAGAAAATGTGCGCGGCAGTATTGCTTTAGATCAAATTAGGGCGATTGACAAAACCCGAATTGTTGCCACAATTGGCAGTCTTGACGAACGGGTAGCAATGGTAGTGGCTGATCGATTGGTTGAATTTTTTCACTACTGATTGTCACCGAATTTGTTCGGTTTTAGTATCGCTTTTTTATAAAACAGGGAGAGGTGATCGCTTTTTAGAGTAAGGGTGAAGGGGCGATCGCTTTTGGGAGGAGCAATTTTTTGGGAATGGCTATCGCTGTTGGGTGATGAGGAGAGGCGATCGTTTTTGGGTGATGTGGGAATGGCGATCACTTTTGGGTGATGTGGAAATGGCGATCGCCTGCCCTGAGATTAATCTCTCAACAAAGCTCGAAAACCAGCTTGCTGAAAATGAATATCCGTTGTTAATGCTTCCGTTATTCTACGCTCTTCCATTACAATAAAAGAAATACAGTCAACAATTCCCCAATTTTTATCGTTTCTTTGACAATATAGATGATAATCGTCCGTAGATGAAGATAAAGCGATCGCATAACTTGTATCGAGAAATTTCTCAGGGTTCATGCTCTTTTTCTTCGCCATATAAAATATGGCTCTTCGGGACTTGGTATGGTTCGATAGGGGGGCATAAATCGACTCAATCCTTATCTGGCAAGAGATTTAATTGATTAGTTCGCTTCAGATCGCCAACAATTGACAAAAATTGCGGCAATGTCTGTCTCTATAAAGGTTTCATTCCTTATAACCCCGTCCATTGCATAAGACAAACCGAAGAACCCTAATCCCTTACAAAAAAATACTCCGAAATCCTCGTGAACTTTATTTTAAGTCACCATGCCGAAGAAAAAATTATTCAACGCCAAATCTCTTTAAAAATATTGCAGGACATCCTCAATAATCCTGAGCAAATTTTAGAAGAAGATGGACTCAAAGTTTATCAAGGTACGTTTGTCACCATTAACAATAAAACTTATCTTCTGAGAATTTACATTAATGACTTAGTTGAGCCTCAAAAAATTGTTACACTATATGTTACCAGTAAACTTAGAAAATATAGGCAGCTATCAAATGAAAGCTAAATATGATGCTGAAGTTGACGTTTTAACAATTACCTGGCATGACACACCCGTAGAAGAAAGTGAGGCAATCAGTCCGGGGGTTATTCTTGACTATGATCAAGCAGGTAATGTAATCGGGATTGAAATTCTTAATGCTTCTCGAAAAATCGAGAATTTTTCTCCGAATGTGCAGGTAGCTATTTCTTCTCGATAAAGGTGATCGCTGATCCTGTAGTGCGATCACTGATCTGTAGGTTGGGTTGAGGTAACGAAACCCAACATTACCTTTATTTCTTACCTGAATTTTTTGGGTTTTACTTCTACATTTTATTCCATACCAATATCACTATCAAAGATCAGCTTTTCTGAAGCTCCTCACATCTGATCATAAATTCCTTCTTCAACATAACGGTGAAAACTGGAATATTGCCAATCTTTCGGAGCGTTTACTAATCCATGATGCACGGTATTCGAGATGATTAACAAAATCTCAATAAAAAACCCTTGACAAATCCCCGCACTTGACAGATACTTATATATATAATGGGAATCCGTGCCTGCCTGCGAACCCTCTTTTTTCAGGTTAGATAAGCGTCAAAAAAATAAAAACCTAATACCTGACCAGCACTAAAGGGGATAGGGTATGACAACTAAAGACTTATACGAACAGGACTATCTTGCTTGGTTAGAAGAAACGGCCAAACAACTGCGACAAAAACAGACAGATGTATTAGATTGGGAACATCTCGGAGAAGAAATCGAAGCGCTGGGGAATGAACAGAGACATAAAGTAGATAGTTATCTCCTACAATTGCTCATTCATCTGCTCCTCTACCAATACTGGCCGGAGGAACGAGAAAGATGTGCGCGGGGATGGCAGGACGAAATCGGTAACTTTCGGGTGGAATTAGAACTTTTATTGGAGTCAAAAACCCTTTATAACTATTTTTTAACCAGAATCGCCGTTATTTACCCCAAAGCAGTGAAGCGAGTCCGACAAAAAAGCCAATTACCGGCCGCTATCTTTGCTGAAAGCTGCCCCTATAGTCCCGAACAAATCCTCGATTCCGATTTTCTCCCCTAAAATTCCAGCAGATTTTTTCAAAAAAAACCTTGACAAATCCTCGCACTTGACAGATACTTATATATAGAATGGGAATCCGTGCCTTCCTACGACCCCTCTTTTTTCAGGTTAGATAAGGGTCAAAAAAATAAAAACCTGATAACCGATCCCTAACTACCTATAAGCTTTTCATCCAATCACTAATCAACCGGTTAACCTCTGTGGGAATTTCATCGTGGGGACAATGACCAGCAGTTAGATAATATTCTGTCAGAGAAGGATAGTATTGACGGAATTTGGCCCCGCGTTCCCTAGTATTCATCCAAGGGTCCCCTTCACCCCATAACATCAACAGGGGACAGCTTAACTTTTGCAGGAGAATATCCACATTTTCCCCCCGGGGAGATTTAAACACAGAAGCAAAAACTTTGGCTGCTCCCGCATCCAGGGAAGGACGACGGATATCTTCTATTAACTGCTCAGTAATGGCACTGCGATCGAGATATACTTTCTCTAGGGTTTTGCGGATAGTTTTGGGTTGACGGGTATAGAGAAATAAGAGATAACTGGCCCAGGGTTGCAGCAAGATCGATCGCAGTAATTTTTGTGCTAAATTAGGCTGACGATTGCTTTCTGTATCGCTAAAGGGACCGGCGCTATTGAGGAGAATTAATCCCCGAACATTCTCGGAATGATTAGCAGCCACACAGAGAGAAGCGTAACCCCCCAGAGAATTACCCGCTAAAACCGTCGGTTGGCCCACAACTTCCTTGATAAAATCATTTAATTGTTGCTGCCAAAGATTGCCACTATAGACAATATCCGGTTTAGCTGATCTACCGAATCCTAACAGATCGATCGCCCATACCTCCCATTCTGAGGCTAAACCTTGCACATTTTTTCGCCAATGGTCGGTGGAAGCGCCAAAACCGTGGACTAATAGTAAAGGGGGTTTTCCTGCGACTCTAGTACCCGCTTGCACATAGTGTATCGAATTTCCTTGCCATTGCCAATTTTGCTTTATCGTCAGAGCAGCTGTATTCATCGGCTGTTTTGTTAAGTAATGTGAATAATTCTTAGTCTAACCGATTGAGAAACTGGAGACAAAGCTAGAGATTTTTGGCCAAACCCCTTGACTGAAAAGGGAACTTGACATATACTTATATATATAATGGGAATCCGTGCCTGCCTGCGAACCCTTCATTTTTGGGCAAATAACCCTAAAAAACACTCTGAAAAAAAATCTTGAGCTGGATTAATCTGCTGGTATGGGTGGCTAACCCCAGAGAATTACTCCTGAATCACTGGGACCGTTTTTTCCTAATTCCGATAACAGCTATGAAGATTTTGACGATTTTACAGGGATTAATCGACAAAAATCCCTTAACTGACGCGGATCTAGAAGAACTACTAGCGATCGAATCCTTAAGTTTTAGGGAGACTAACACTCTCATCCTACAGGAAAGGGCGGAACTATTAACGATTCTCTGGCCGCGAGTCTGGCAAAAATGTCAGGAGTTAGGGATAAATCAGCCAAATCAGATTTTGATCAGCTGTTGGCGCTTGTGGATTCCTTGGGCGCTAGAGCTACGCAGCCACGCAAAACCGTTGATTCAAGGCATTTTGGCTCCCCAAGGCACGGGAAAGACCACATTAACATCTATAATGTCGATTATTTTAGCCTATTTTGATTTAAAAGTAAATAATCTCTCTTTAGATGATATTTATAAGACCTATAATGAGCGAATAAAATTGCGTCAAAAGGATGAAAGATTGCGCTGGCGTGGTCCACCGGGTACTCATGATATAGCATTAGGAATTAAAGTTTTAGAACAGGTTTGTCAGCAAGAAAGTCCGATTTTAATCCCGCGTTTTGACAAGTCCCTGCATCGAGGACAAGGAGATAGAATTGCAGCGGAACAAGTGGAACGAGTTGATGTTCTTTTTTTCGAGGGTTGGTTTGTGGGCATGAATCCAGTAGAAGAAACAGTCTTTGATCATGCCCCCGATCCGATTAATAGGGAAGAAGACCGACAATTCGCCAGAGATAATAATCAAAGATTGCGAGAATATCTACCCCTCTGGTCAAAAATCGATCGCTTACTGATTCTTTATCCCCTTGACTACCGTTACAGTTTACAATGGCGACAGGCGGCCGAAGCAAAAGGAGGTATGAACCCATCAGAAATCGAGGAATTTGTCAAGTATTTTTGGAAAAGTTTACATCCGCAATTATTTCTGCCACCCCTGCTCAAACAAGCAGAGCTAGTGGTAGAAATTAATCGGGATCATAGTCTGGGAAAAATCAGTTATCAGTGAGCAGTAATCAGTAATCAGTGAAAAGAAAGCTCCGAACTTGTCACTTAACACTATTGACTGAAAACTCACATCTGGTAACTGATAACTGATAACTGATAACTGATAAAGCTTATGATTGAAGTCGAACATCTGAGTAAAATTTATGGTTCTACCACGGCAATCAGTGACGTGGATTTTACCGTAGAAAAAGGAGAAATACTCGGTTTCTTGGGACCAAATGGAGCCGGAAAAACCACGACTATGAGAATTTTATCTGGTTATATTCCTGCCACGACAGGAACAGCAAGGATAGCGGGATACGATGTGCATCAACAATCCTTAGAAGTGCGTCGTCGCATCGGTTATCTTCCTGAAAATCCCCCCCTGTATCCAGAGATGACCGTGGAAAGTTTTCTCGATTTTGTGGCACGGATTAAAGGCATCTCATCGGGGGATAGAAAAGCGCGGGTAGATTTAGTTTTAGGTAAATGTCAGTTACTAGAAAAAAGAAAAGTTATTATCCGCAAGTTATCCAAAGGTTATAAACAGCGTGTGGGAATTGCCCAAGCGATCGTACACGATCCACTGGTAATTATTTTAGATGAACCGACAGTAGGATTGGATCCGAAACAGATTATCGAGGTAAGAAATCTGATTAAAAGTTTAGCGGGAGAACATACAATTATTCTCTCCACTCATATTTTGCCAGAAGTGAGTATTACCTGCGATCGAGCGACAATTATTAATCGGGGTCGCATCGTGGCCAATAATATTACTACCGCTACCCCTGCCGGTTCCAGTTATGAAATTGAGATCGAGGGTGATAGGGATTCCCTGCTAGAAATCCTGCAACAACTGCCGCAAGTCGAGCAAGCAGCAAAAGTCGGCGATAACCTGCTTAAAATTGTTGGTCAAGCGGGGACAAACCTAGGGGCAGAAATTGCTAGAATAGTTGTCAACAATGGTTATAACTTATTAGAAATGCGTCGCACGCGTAAAACCCTAGAAGATATCTTTTTGGAAGTAATCGGCAGCGGGGAAAGTAACCAACAAGAGGAGAGGCATGATCAATAATATCTGGGCGATTTTTCGCAAGGAATTTCAAAGCTATTTTACCGCCGCCAATGCCTATATCATTATGGGTATATTTTGGTTAGTAGCGGGATTTTTCTTTAACTCCCTTCTCTACGGCATTATTCTCGATGTTAGTATCCAGGAACAATCGGGATTTCTGGTAGCCAGAGATACGGTATCTGAATTTATGACCACTTTCATCGGCATTATTTTATCCTCTTTATTGTTGGTAATTTTGCCCGCCCTGTCTATGGGATTATACGCAGAGGAAAAAAAACAGGGAACCCTAGAACTTTTAGCCACTTCCCCCCTGACTAATTGGAGTATTGCCATCGGTAAATTATTGGGAGTGTTGGCCTTTTTTACCGTAATGATTACCCCCCTCTGGATTTATGAAATAGTGGTTTTTAGTAGCGCAGTTCCCCCGGTGAATATAGCCAGTGTTTTAATGGCTCATCTAGGATTAATTTTACTGGCAGCGGCCATCCTAGCCATCGGGATGTTTATTTCTTCCCTTACTAATAGTTCTATCCTTGCTTACATCATCACCTTTATCACCATCTTATTTATTTGGATACTGGATGTAATTGCTAACAATGCCGAAACCTTCTTTCGAGATCGCATCGGAGGAGAAGTGGGAGAACAGATCGGATTTTTCCTGAAAGAATTGCTCTCCCATCTATCTTGGTATCAACCCTTTAACAATTTCGTGCGGGGAATTTTTGACAGTAGTAGTTTAGTCATCCTCCTCAGTTATATTCTGCTGGGAATCTTTCTAACTACTCAATCTATCGAAGCGGACCGTTATCAAAGAAACTAACTATGAGATACTGGCAAAAATACAGTAAATTTCTCTATATACCCGCCCTCTTTCTGGGTAGTGCCGGCCTAACCGTGGGGTTAATCTCCGGTCAATGGTCATCCCTCTCTCTGGGGTTATTAATTGCCGGGGCTATTCTGTTTCTAGGGTGGCTGTGGTTATTAGTAATCACTTCCAAAGACTTTTGGCAAAAAAGAAGTACCCGCACCGGCACTCAAACCCTTATTACTACTATTATTGTCCTCGGTGTTATCGGTTTAATTAACTTTCTTGCCCTCCGTTATCCCTATCGAGTTGATTTAACCGAAAACCAAATCTTTAGTTTATCCCCCCAAACCGAAAGACTATTAACCAATCTGTCAAAACCAGTCAAAGTCTGGATTTTTTCAACCCGGGGAATCAGTGCCAACGAACAGGAACTTTTAGCCAATTATCAACGCAAAAACCCCCAATTTCAGTACGAGATAGTTAACCCAGAGAAAAAACCCAATATCGCTCAGGAATTTAAAAAACTAGCCGATGATAATCTGTCCAGAGTCTATCTACAGTATGGTGAAAAAAAACAACCCCTAAAAACTATTAGTGAAGAGGAAAATCTCACGGAAGCGAAACTGAGTAACGCCATCGAAACCGCTAAAACCGATCGCACTTTAACCGCTTACTTTCTGCAAGGTCATGGAGAAAATGCCATCAAAGAGCCTCAAGGTGGATTAGTGCAAGCAGTCAATAGTTTAGAAGCAAAAGGTTATCAAGTAGAACCACTTAATCTAGTGGAACGTTCCACCATTCCCAATAATGCCGATGTCATTATTATTGCCAGTCCCAAAAGAAAAATATTTCCCCAGGAAGTCACCGCGTTAAAAAACTATCTTGAGCAAGGGGGCAAAATTTTATTACTGATTGACCCTCAAACCGAAACCGGATTAGAACCCTTATTAACCCCTTGGGGTGTGAAACTAGATAATCGAATTATTATTGATGCTTCTGGTGCTGGGGAAATCATCGGTTTAGGTCCGGCTAGTCCCATTATTACCAATTACGGCAATCATCCGATTACTCGCGATTTTGCTAACGGTATTTCTATCTTTCCCTTTGCTCGTCCCATCGCTACCGTTCCCATCGAAGGAATTGAAGCCGTATCTTTAATGATTACTAATGATAAAATGTGGGCCGAGAGTGATTTAAATGATCAGAATCTCCAGTTTAACACTGAAAAAGATTTAGCTGGCCCCTTTGATCTAGGAGTTGCCCTGACGGGAAAAAAAGGTAAATTAATCGTGATTGGTAATGCCAGCTTTGCCAGCGATGGACTGTTTGAACAACAGTTAAACGGAGATATATTTTTAAATTCTGTGCAGTGGTTAGCCAGTGGTGAAACAGCCACCTTATCTATCCGGGCCAAGGAACCAGAAAATAGAAGAATTAATTTAAATCCCCTGCAAGCTAACGCTATTTTTTGGATAGCGATGGTAGTGATGCCTTTAGTAGGATTTACCCTAGCTGGATTGACTTGGTGGCAACGTCGTTAATCGAGTTAGAATCTAGAAAAATCATCTCTCTTATTCCCCTAACTGCCATGACCACAACCCAAACCATCCCCCAATTGTTGACTTTTGATGACTATATCAATCAATATCCCGATGATGGACAACAATACGAATTAATCGCAGGAAAATTATTGGCCATGATGCGACCGATCGGAAAACACGAAGAAATTGGCGGATTTGTTTCTGGAACCCTATTCTTAGAGATAAATCGGCAGCAATTGCCCTATTTTATCCCTAATACTGCGGCAGTAAAACCCCTTCGACCCCATACAGGTTATCTACCCGATATTATTGTCTTAGACAGAGAAAATCTAGTTAACGATCCCTATTGGGAAACCGCTTCCTCAATTTCTCTGGCAACATCAGCTAAATTAATTATTGAAATTGTCAGTTCCAATTGGCGAGATGATTATCTGAAAAAATTCGACGACTACGAACAATTAGGAATTGCCGAATATTGGATTATCGATTATTTAGCCAAAGGTTCGGCCCGATATATCGGCAGCCCCAAAGAACCCACCATTTCTATCTATCAATTAATCGATGGAGAATATCAAGGTAGTTTATTTAAACAGGATCAACGTCTTATTTCAGGGATTTTTCCAGAGTTAAACCTCACTGCTAATCAAATTTTTCGTGCTAGAGCTTAAAGAAAAACCCGTATTTTTAGATTAGACCTATTGTAAAAATCAAAAACTTACCTGAGAGTAAGAAGTCAGGAGCTTATAATAGAAAACAACTCAAGAGCGGAGAAATCAATCAATGTTTGCCACAATAGAAGATAAACAAGCCCTTTCCCTCGAAGTATTTCTTGCCCTTCCAGAAACTAAGCCTGCTAGGGAATATTATCATGGAATTGTCACTCAAAAACCTATGGACAAAGGAAAACACAGCATCTTACAATTTGAGTTAGCCTCTGCCATTAATCAACAGACTAAACCTCAAAAATTAGCTTATGCTCTGCCTGAATTGCGTTGTACTTTTGCAGAACGTTCAATTGTGCCAGATATGGCGGTGATTCGTTGGGAGAATTTGCCAAGAGATCTAGATGGAGAAATGGCTGATAAATTTTTACGTTATCCCGATTGGATTATTGAAATTATCTCTCCCGAACAATCTGTTACCTTAGGGATGGAAAAGATTATTTTCTGTTTACAACAAGGAACAGAATTAGGTTGGTTGATTGCTCCTTCAGCAAAGTCAGTCACCGTTTTTCAAACAGGATTACCGAAAGTACATATTGCAACTGAAGGAAATAATGAGCCTTTAGCAGTGATTAAAGGATTAGAACGTTGGTCAATATCAGCAGTGGATATTTTTGCTTGGCTAAAGGTTTAATTTGTTCTGTCAGCATCCTTTGGTTGACCAGTTTATTCCAGAAGAGTAAAGTTGTCAAAGTTATACGGATGTGGACTCATTATGAATAACCCCTCTTATTTATTTTATACTGGTAACATTAATGATTGATTTGGATTGTAAAAATTAGGAACATGAAAGGCTTATGGTATAAGACTTTTGCCTTCCGCAAAGCGGTATAAATCCCCTCAAGATAACATAAAAATACGATATAAATACCCCCTCAACTGACTGAATGAAGGGGGCATTTATGGTATTTTTAGAAGCAATTTAGCTGGCTTTTGTGGTTTCTTTTTCGATGGATTGGGAGGGTTTTAGTTTAGTTTTGAGTATCTCGATTATTCTAAATTTCGCTTTTTCCAGTAATCAGGTTTACGTTTTCCATGTGCGATCGCAACTACCCAGATAAATGCTTCAAATTCTACATAAAAGATGATGTAAGGAAAACGGCGAATGAGATAACGGCGCATCCCTTCGATAGTATGGGCTGTTCCCAGATTAGGGTTAATTTTAATTTTTTCGAGAGCTTGTTCAATTTCAGATAGTAAATCTAGCCCTAATCCTATCTTTTGCTTCTCATAATATTGAATAGCATTGTCAAGTTCTCGTCTTGCTTCACTGTGAATAATAACAGGTTTCACGAATATTTCTCTCGTAATTCCAATAATACTTTATCCGATGGTTCACCCTTGGCTGTTCCAGCATAAATTTCGGCTAATCTTTGAGTTAATTCTCTATCCCAAGCCTCTAAAACATTGTCATCTACACCTTCATCTAAGGAATGGATGAGAAAGTAAGCTAGTTCAGCGCGATCTTGCACAGAAAGTTGAGCAAGTTCTATTTTGAGGGTTTCTGCTGTTTTAGTCATCTTGAAAGCATCTATAACCAGTCATCTTAGATTGTAGCAGCTCTCGGCTTGCAAGATAAACCATACTCCTTAAAATCATGAGAATTGAGAGAGTTATGCAAAAAACACCCCCTCAACTGAATGAATGAAGGGGCATTCATGGTATTTTTAGAAGCAATTTAGCCTACTTTTGTGGTTTCTTTTTCGGTAAATTTGGAGGGGTTTAGTTTGCGTTTGAGGGTTGAAGTTGCGCCGAGTGTTCCGATGGCGAGGAGGCTGAGGATGGCGGATGGTTCGGGAGTATGTCTACCTTGAATTTTTAGTACGTAACCAGCAAAGGGGGGAAATCCGATTAAAGAAACACCAGTTAATGAAGCTGTGTAAGTATCATAATGTTCCCCATGAGGTAGAGGACCACTTGATTGGGTAGCAGTTACACTTCCACCAGGAAATGGTTTCTTATCTACTGTAAGATTGAAATTAAAAGGAGTTCCAGGACCATTGCCATCTTGCCCATCAGAAGTAGGCTTATTATGAAATATTGAACCATTTATGCTAACTGAATTAAAAGACACAGGAGGATCTTGATTTATATTTGCTGTTATAGTGCCTTGTATTGTCCACCAATTACCGACTAAGCTAAAATCTTGAATCTCACTAGGAAAAATTGGATTTCCTTCATTATCTATATTACCTTGAAATAACCTTACATTAACTGCAAATTCATCATCTCTTATAAAATTTAAATCAAACGAAAGAACAGGTTTAAGATCACATATAAGCCCTATGGCTGTTCCAAAAATTAAAGCCAAATTTAAACCTTTCATTTCTTACCTCTGAAAAATCTCTGTTATGGGACAGTCCCCCCCACATCCAGATCAAGCAACAGCCCAACCCAAGACTAAAAGGAGATGGCAGAATGATACACACTCCCCCCCCCACAACTGTATCAAAAGCTACATTTTAATAAATCTTTACATTCCTTTCCCCGATTAGCGATTCACAGAGCAAAGAGTCTCAGGTGTTTTCCCCTGTTTTTTTTACTCCTTCTCAGGCGAACTATCCTCATTCCGTGAGATATTGTGGCGCAGTATGTCGGATTCGCCTTTGCCTTCTCCCTTGACTGATCCTCCACTCGATCGCAAACTAAATTAAACAGGATTACCTCGCGCCAACCAGATTATAGACTGGGGATAATAGAAATAATTGAATAGGGCTAAATTACCGGAGGAAACCTTAACTAGCATTTTTGATCTACTGCGTCAACTGGCAGAGCAGATAGAATCAGAAGAATTAAGCCTAAACAGTAGCTATCTTCCATTGTAGGGAAAAGGGCAAAGGTTTAAGAGAAAATTATCATCTTCCCCTTTCCGACTTCTGCAAGCAGTCTATTGATTACTATTTTCTTCAGGAGGAGAAGGTGATAAAACAGGAGGAGCGATCGGTTCAATTTTATCCTCATTAACCGGGGGATTAATCACCTCTGGAACAGGAGAAGGAGAAGGAGAAGGGGAAGGAGAAGGAAGGGGAGAAACTTGAGGACTTGGCTCCGTTTCAGGAAGGGGAACAGGAATAGGAATTACTTCTTCTGGGGTGGGACTAGGAGTTAATTCTGGAGTCGCTTCTGGAGTAGGAATCACCTCTGGGGTAGGAGTAGGAGATGGAGTGGGAGTTGGGGAATAAATGGGAGTCCGTTGACGAGAAGGTCGTCGGATAGGGGGAAAATCTTGGGAGGGAGGAGGAATGATTTCAGGACTAGGAGAAGGTTCAGGGGTTGGTAATGGTTCAATTTCCTCATTTTTAGGTAAAAGAGCCATAAATCCCCGATATCCTAGGGCAAAAGCTCCAATTGTCACCGCAAAAATCAGCAAAATCCGCAGCCAAGGATTCTTTTTTTCTCCAGAATTGGGTTGAATAACCACAGTGGGGGAGACGGTTGGTTTTGGGGGTGTAGAGGACTTTAATCGGGGATTATGGGG
Organism: Microcystis sp. M061S2; assembly: GCF_020245605.1. Taxonomy (NCBI): domain Bacteria; kingdom Bacillati; phylum Cyanobacteriota; class Cyanophyceae; order Chroococcales; family Microcystaceae; genus Microcystis; species Microcystis sp. M061S2. Next base: position 49,673 of record NZ_JADBUP010000072.1, read on the forward strand.
AGAAACAGCGATAGTCGGTTGGGTGGACAAATCCGGGGATATTTCTGCCAAAGCTGCTAACATTTCCCTAGCAGTAGCAAACCGATCCCGGGGATGAAAACGGATCGCTCGATCGATTACCATAGCTAAATTAGGATTAACATTTTCTGCCTCCTGTCGCCAGAGAATTTCCCCCGTGCGCGAGTCAGTTTCTAGATATTGGGGAGTTTTTCCCGTTAATAAAAAAATCGCCGTTAAGCCTAGGCTGTAAAGGTCACTAGAAAAGACCGGTCTCCCGGCAGCCTGTTCCGAAGCCATATAACCGGGGGTGCCAAGGGCGATCGAATAGGCACTTTTTCCCGTAGGATCGAGTAAGGTGGCGACAGCCTCTTTCATTACCCCAAAATCGATTAAAACGGGCAAATTATCACTATTTCTTAAGATAATATTATCGGGTTTCACATCCCGGTGAATAATGCGGCGACTGTGAATAAAATCAAGAACAGGCAGCAAATTCTCCAAAATCGTCCGCACTGCTGAGGAGGATAAATTTCCCTGTCGTTGCTGTTTTTGGGTTAGTGTCTCCCCTTCAATCCATTCCTGCACCAGATAGAAGTGATTATCTTGGGCAAAATAACCGTATAAACGGGGTATTTGGCGATTTTGTTCCCCCAATTCCTCTAAAACGCTTGCTTCTTTCTGAAAACGTTCTTTTAACCATTCTGGCATCCCCTCACTTTGAATAGCCGGCTGCAATTTTTTAATCACACAGCGCCGTTGAGAAGGCATATTCGTATCGATAGCGATATAAGTTTCCCCAAATCCCCCCCTAGCAAGGGTGCTAACAATTTGGTAGCGATTGTTTAAAAGCACTAGATTCATTACCTTGAGAGTGCAAGCGTGGTCCTAGATTGTTCCTAGACTAACATTCTTTTGTTAAGGAAAAAGTCAAGGGAAAAACTAGAGTCAAGTCTAAGGAATCCAGCGACGGATTTTCGTCCACAAAGGTGCATTATCTTGACTACTCATCTCCTGAAAACTTTGATAACAATCGTAGGCGCGATTAAGATGGGCGGTGATTTCTGTAGCATTGGGATGAGAATTGCGATCGGGATGCCAATAACACAAGAGAGTTTTATAATTATTCTCAATCCGGCTAGTCGTGGTAAAAGGAGTAATCCCCAAAACTCGCCACCAAACGGGGTTAGCCGACTCTATAATCATCACGGCCAAGGAACGGGGCGAAGGATAGAGAATTTGGGCGATTAATGACCAATCTGACCCATAACACACCCGATAAACCGCTTTAACCCGCTCTTTTCCCAACTGTTCACAAGCTTGTAAATGCCATTGACGAAAATCCCTCCGCATCTGCTGATGAGTTCGCAAATCTCGCCTGGCAAATCTGCCCTCAGCTAGTTTATTAGTGCCAATAGTGTTAAAGTTACCATTAGCGATCGCTTTTAGATCCCAGTAAAGATGATAAAAAGGATCTTGACCCAAGGCCAGACTTTCCAGAATTTCCTTAGCGTAACCTCTAGCCGGATTTAACCGCAATAATTCCCCTAATTCCCGACAAAACTGCTCATTTTCGGGCATACCGCGCCATTGCCAATAATTAATATCCGGTTTTGCCAGAGACTGCCTATATACACTGCGCCACACCTGCGGAACAGTACAGGCGATCGGGGTAGCCAAGGGAGTAGCCAGGGGACAAAATTGACCCTTTAAAGAGCTTTCAGGAGCATCTTCTAGTAAACAGGCAAGATGATAGGCGGGATGACTACGGGGCTTTTTTTGGGGGCTAATAAACCAAAAAGCCGTTAAAATGAGAATTAGGTACAGGAGTAGAGAAAGAATTTGCTCCGCCATCGCCACTTTTAGTTAGTCTGCTCAGTTACCCGAAGAATTATAATTCGTGCTATGATCGCTGAAAAGTTCTTTGTATCTCGGCTGATTGTCAGAAATCTACAAAATGGGGTGATATGCCGAAAGTTTCCCCATATTCTTACTCTGGTTATTCGGAAAGTTTTTGTATAATCAAATAGTTAAACCTAAAAAATGAGGCAAAATAATGACGGACAAAAATAAGCCAGAAGAAGTTCAAGAAGCAATGATTTCAGTGGGAGTGGGTACGGCGATTGGAGCTAGTGCATCGGCAGTAGTTGGCGGTATGGGACTGGCTGTAGGAGGAACTGCTCTAGGAGTCGGTATGGCTCCAGTAGCAGCAGCAGGAGCAGTGGTTGGCACAGCAGTTTACGGAACCAAAAAAGCAATAGAAGAACAAGACGCAACGGCAATTGGAGCAGCGGCAATTGGTGCGGGTGCTGGAGCCGGTATATCAGCATTAGTTGGGGGTATGGGATTAGCAGTAGGGGGGACGGCAGTTGCAGTGACGATGGCTCCCGTAGCGGCAGTAGGAGCAGTAATTGGTTTAGCTGGGTATGGTATCTCTAAATTATTCACTGAGTAAGTAATGGCTACACGGAAAAGACAGTCCCCCAATGCTGCTCAAAAATTAGTAAGAGGAGCAATTCGGGACTTTATTAATCAGCTTAATGGCATAGTTATTGAGCCGGAGATAAATACTCCTGTAAAGGGTACAGAGGCTTGGTATCGGGACAAACTGGCTAGGGAATTAGGAGGAAAAACCGAGGTTTACATTGATAAGGTAGGTAGAATAGATGTCTTAACTAATACGGAAATAATTGAAGTTAAAAATACAAAAGGCTGGAAATCAGCGATCGGGCAAATAAAGAGTTATGGACAGTATTATCCTAAGCATAAAATGAGAGTTCACCTATTTGGGAAATTGACTGAGAGTAAACTGGAAACTATTCAGAGAGTATGTAACCTAGAAGGCATAACTCTAACTTGGGAATAGTATGATCGCCGATCTGGTAGGATGCGTTCCCTAATGTAACTCCTACTGCTCCACCGATCGATTTTGGGGAACGCACCATAGTCATTGATTCAAGCAAATGATAATAAGCTAAAAACGTCTAGGCACAGCGACGGACGGGAGTGCGATCGGATATAGACAAATATGGGGGCATTTTACCTTACTTTTTGGAGCCGTGATCTGTGGGCAATATGACATGATTAATAGAAGAAACAGGGAGTAAAGAGCATGACTACCTATCAAGATGTTCGCCGGCAAGTTGAGAATCTCACCCCAGACGAGCAACTTCGCTTGTTAAAAGAGTTAGCTGTAATGGTACGTCGCCCTATGCTTGTTAAGCCCAAGCATAGCATTATGGAACTAGAAGGACTAGGAAAAGAAATCTGGAATGGACTTGATGCTCAAGAGTACGTTAATCAGGAACGTGCCTCATGGAATGGCTGATGCAACTACAAGGTCAAGTTGTGGGTTTGGATACCGCGCCACTCATTTACATGATGGAGCAAAATCAGGCATATTTAGGGCTTGTTCGTGCCTTTTTTGGGGCAGTAAGTCGAGGCGAGTTTCAAGTTGTTACCTCTACGTTGACGCTGACGGAAGTTTTGGTGCATCCATTACGCTCAGGTAATGTAGAACTTGCCTGCCAGTATCGTGATATTCTTCTCGATCAAGAAAACTTAATTACTGTACCTATTTCCCTTGAGATTGCCGAAGTTGCCGCCCAGTTAAGAGCAAGACAAAACTTGCGCACTCCAGACGCAATTCAGATCGCCACTGCTATGGGAGAAGGTGCTATGTTTTTCTTGACCAATGATGCCCGTTTAGCTGCTGTCCCAGATTTAAAAGTTTTGGTTTTGGATGCTCTGTAACAGTACACCAATCTGGTAGGGTGCGTTCCTTAAACATTGATTTAAGCAAATGATAATAAGCTAAAAACATCTATGCACAGCGACGGACGGGAGTGCGAGTGCCGTCGAATAATTGTAAATTTTTGTTACGAAGTGCAGTCAGATTGAAGAATTAGTGATAGGGTCGCTGAAAAGTTCTTTGTATCTCAGCTGATTGTCAGTAATCCACAAAACGGGGTGATATGCCGAAAGTTTCCCCATATCCTTACTCTGGTTATTCGGAAAGTTTCTGTATAATCAATGGTTAGCTGGCCTCGTAATATCACGATGTATCTGATTAGGAGCGATATTATGCGACTTAGTGAAAATTTTTTACAGCCAGCATTGTCAGATGATTTTTACTGGCTCAACGAGCCGACGCATTATCGTTTGGGTAATGGCTTGGAAATTTCTACAGATGAAAAAACTGATTTTTGGCAAAACACGCACTATGGTTTTCAAAGAGACGATGGGCATTGCTTATTGATGCGACAAGTTGGCGATTTTTCCCTAATGACCCAAGTAGAATTTCAGCCTCGGGAAAAATATGATCAATGTGGCCTAATGGTGCGGATTGACAGTCAGAATTGGATAAAAGTTTCCACGGAATATGAAAGCGAACAAGCTAGTCGGCTTGGTTCTGTGGTGACCAATTTGGGATATTCTGATTGGGCAACGCAAGACATTTCTTCACGATACCGCGAAATGTGGTATCGCATCAGTAAACGGGGGAGCGATTTTCTGCTAGAGAATTCTTATGATGGGCAGGCTTGGCTGCAAATGCGGATCACACACTTACACAAGATAGCCGACGATTGCCAAATCGGAGTGTATGCCTGCAGCCCAATAGGCAAAGCGTTTCGCTGTTGTTTCAAAACCTTGGAAATCTCAGACAATCAGTGGCTGGCAATACCAGAAGCCAGCTAATAACTGTATGCACCCGACTGGCGCTACGCGCCTTAACGCCTGGCTTGTTGTGGTTAACGGCTTGTCTCAAGATCTGAGTTGCCGATTCTTTGTACACCCTATAAACTGGTTGGAGAACTTAAAGATTCACCTAATAAATCCGTCTAATAATAGATGTTATGCTGACCAGTATTTTGCTGTGGTTGATCGCACTTAGCCTGTTGCTAATCAGCTTCACCCCTGGAGAATGGTACAAGCTGTGGCTCTTTGAGATTTTGGGGGCAGGCTATCTTTGGTTTGCGGCCTTGACTTTGATATTGCTGTTGGCTCTGTTTTTACCCAGGTTCCGCCCTTCCCGCCGGAAATTGATGATCACCTTAGCTGTAGGGCTGGGGTTTTATGTCAGCACAATTGCTACCTGGTATGTTCCGAGGTTCCGAGATGCTAGAACTGGTGGTCTCCCATTGACCGTAATGACCTACAACGTCAACTACCAACTATGGGAGACCAGTGCCGTGACTAACCTGGTTCGGGCAAATCCCGTAGATATATTCGGGTTAGTTGAACCCCTCAAGGAGCAAGCCGCAGAGCTACTAGACAAGGTGCAGGATCTTTATCCTTACTATTACCGCGCAACGGGAGGCGGACTGAGTTTATTTAGCCGCTATCCCATTACAGAGGCAACGACTGATAACTTGGGAACCCGCCACCATAGCCTATTCGCAAGCGTTAATGTGACAGGACACCCCATTCGGGTTGTTGTTGCCCATCCCCTTGCCCCTATATCCATACCTAACTTTATCAATCGTAACCAGGCGATGGTAGCCCTGGCAGCCTATGCAGCACAGCAGTCAATCACCACCGTGATGATGGGTGACTTTAACCTCACCTCCTGGTCGATTTATTTTCGCAACTTTATCATTAACTCAGGATTACGCAGTGTCAATCTAGGGCATGGACTAAATCCAACCTGGTTTTACGCTGACGGAGCGCGATCGCTATCCCATCTCGATCATTGGAAACAAGCTCTAAAAATTCCCATTGACCACATTTTCGTCAGTCAAAATGTCAGGGTTGATCAGGTCATCACACTGCCTTCAGGTGTATCTGATCATCGTCCAGTGATTGCAAAACTACGAGTGACGTAGCTTGTTTTAGCCCCTCATAACGGAGGTAACAAAACCTTAATGGAAAGTCGTATCCATATCAATCCAGATATTTGTAATGGAAGACCTGTTATAGCTGGAACCCGAATTCCGGTGCAAACAGTTATGGAATTTTTGGCAGCAGGGGATTCTATTGAAGAAGTCCTTGAAGAATATCCTTCTCTGAATCGAGAAGATATTTATGCCTGTAGGCAATTTGCAGCAAGATTGATGGCGAATCACTATGAAGTCAGAAAAATTGCATGAATGGTTTTTTCTTTGATGAAAATTTACCAGCTAAAATCCTGTTCACTCCATCTTTACCGATCGTTCATGTTTCGGTTTTAGGTAGAAGTCCAAGGGATACGTAAATTTGGCAATATGCAAAGGATAAAAAACTGGTTATTGTTACGAAAGATGCGGACTTTTCCGAGCGACTAATGCTAGATTTTTCCCCACCTAAAGTAGTACATCTCCGTTTTGGCAATATACGAAAACGAGAATTTCATCAGTTTTTAGCCCGTATTTGGCCACAGGTTGAAGCTTTGGTCACTGTTCAAACCCTTCACTCCATTTTGAAAGGCAAGAGTAAGACTGGTTCTGTATTCTGTGCTACCGTTTGAATTTGGAATTACTGTGACCTTGCCCTATCCACGTCTGTTAGACTTCTGATAAGAACGAATCGCACTAGAACCCTATATCTTTGATTATCTCGGCGTGATCTCAGTCGAACGCTCAGTCGAACGGTTTCAGCCCTTCGGTAAAACTGAGGGCTTCGGCCGTGAGATCAGCCGAACGGTCTTCACCTGACATTTATGATAGAATTCACCCTGTTCACCGCCTCTATCGTGCCGACAACAGTCACCGTGATCACTTTAACTCTTTTGCACCCCAGTCAGGCCACGCCCCTACAACATTGGCAATTTGACAATGAGCAGTCAACCATTCTCATCGGCAGGGCGCTGGATAATCATGTGGTTCTCTATAGTGCTGTGGTTTCGAGGCGGCACTTAGAAATCCACCGTAATGATCGCGATGACTGGGAATTGGAAAATTTAGGGTCAAATGGGACGTTTCTCAATGGCAAAGCGATCGAGAAAACCGCCGTCGTCGATGGTATGGTGGTTCGTTTAGCCACCTCTGGCCCGCAAATTCAAATTCGTCTCATCGATGAGGACGAGCAACCAAAATTAATCCTCAAACCCCTAGAGGCTCCTTTGGTGGGCGACCAAACCCAGCCGGAAAAGGATACTATCGCCAGCTAGAAAATATTAAATTTTTATAAATTTTTTTCAATTTCCCTAACAAAATGTAAAAATAGATACAGAATAATAAATAAGATCTTTTCATTTGTTGTCCCTATATAGGGACGACAAGGGGGATTAAAGTCACTTTAAAGCATTGCAGGGAGTCGGTGATATGACGTTAGCCTATCGAGGAGTTAAGTACGAAAGGGATTCTCTCCCCTTGGAGATGAAGACTGGAGATATCGGCGGTAAATACCGAGGTCAAGACTGGAATCACCATTATCCTCGCCATATGCTCCAATTAGAGCCGAAACTGCATCGTCAGTATCGTGGAGTTGCCTACAGCACCCGTCCTCATCTTGCCGGGCAAGTCACCCCAAACAGTTGTCCGTTGCCCGTTGTCAAACCCCCTGTTGTTGTCCAAGAGGAAACCCTTTCTAGCATCCATCTGAACAATATTCGTCGTCGTCTGGAACGTCGTTTACAAATCGCTCAAGAGAATGGTGACGAAACCCTCGTTAATCTCTTGAAAAAAGAATCCCAAGACTTAGCCTTAAACTGCTAGATTAGCGGTTTTTCCCCACTTTCCCCTCGGTTCTGCCGGGGGGAATATTTTTGGGCGCAAAAATGCCTAAATCTTCCCCCGCTCACTCCCAAGGCCGGCACTTTTTGATTTTAAAAAACCCTAAAGATATTATCCAACAAGATTTTTATACCAATTCTCCAAAGTCTGACTACAGAAGTTTAATCCCCCTAAATCCCCCTTAAAAAGGGTGACTTAAATTCGATGTGTAGTTTTAATTTAGAGAAATGGTATTAGATTTTTTCAGCCAACTCTAGTTAGGAGTTTACAAGCTTTTAATTATATTAGGTCGAGGTCTATTCTAGTTCGGGTTCGGATTGGGGCGTTGTATCATTTCCACAACATTTTTGATACCTTGGATAAAAGTTTGAAAACTACGCGATTTATTTTCAGTTAGGGAAAGATGGGGGGCAATCTGTTTAGAGTGGGTTCCTGCATAATACTCTTTCACTAGCTTTTTTAATTCTTGTTTGGCCGAGTTGAGCTGGTCTGGTTCTCTGTATTTACTTTTATTTTGTTTTTGGCCGAGACTATTTAAATTATACGCCTTGGCCACTGCTGCTAAATCTCCCAGAAACCAAGATTCTAATTCATGGCAAATAATCCGAATTAAGACTTGAGCATCACTGGCATTTTGACAAATTTGCCCTAGTTTCTTTTTGAGTTCTTGACAATCGTGGGAATCCTGATCGTGGACAATAATAAATTTGGTATTGGGACTAGATTTCTTGAAAGCTTTGAGTTTTATAGGAATAGATTTTGCTAGGTCTTGTTTACCTTGATGACTAATACATATATAGCTGATTTCTGGGGGAATAAGTTTAGGCAAAAGTTCTTCTAACACATTTTTTATAGATGACTCTTCTAGCAAAAATACGATATCATAGTTCATTATGGTGCTACTCCTTCAAACCAGCCTTGATTCCAAAGATAGCCGGGTAAATCGCCTGCCGCTACTAAGTTTTTGAGGATTTCGCTATCGTTAGCCCTATGGATTTGGGTGATACCTTGGGATTTAATTAGCCAGAAAATACTATCTAGTGGAACCGCATTGATAAAATCGGGGGAGTGGCTAGAAACAAATACCTGACCCCCCTGATCGCTATAGTGGGCGAATTCTTCGGCTAGTTCTTTTAATAAAGTAGGATAAAGTTGGTTTTCTGGTTCTTCGACACAGAGTAGGGGATGAGGATTGGGATCGAATAGTAATGTTAAATAAGCGAACATTTTCATAGTCCCGTCAGAAACATAGCGATCAATAAAAGGGTCTTTAAAGGCCTGATCTTGAAAACGTAAAATCAAGCGACCGTCTTCGGTTTCTTTGGCTTCCACAGAGGAAATACCCGGAACTCTTTGTTTCATTTTTTCGAGAATTTGCTGAAAAATTGTGGGATATTGTTGATAAATATATTGAGCAACTGTAGCTATATTGTCGCCAGTAGGGGATAAGTGTTCAGCATAAGATATTTCTTTACTTCCTCTAGCTTCGCTAATATGAAAGTCAGAAACGTGCCAATTTTCAATCAGAGAACGAAAGGCTGTAGCGGCTTTAAAACGTTGAAATTGTCCTAATCCTTTGATTGCTAGTATATCGTTAGATTCTAGCTGTTGTTCTTCTCGATCGAGTTCTTTATCCGGTTTACTAAAATCTTCTTCGTTGGTGATAGCATATCCTTGACCAAGTTGAAAATCTAAAAAATGAAAAGGTTTACCGTGTTCACCCCGTTTATAGCGAAGTATTTCGCGTTTGATAACAGGGCGATTTTTGTTTTGTCCAATTATAAGTATATAAGTAACCAGACGTTCTGTATCTAAGATTTTCATGCGAAATTGCAGCTCGATTTCAATATCTTCCTGTTCTTGATCTCTAGTGATAATTTCTCTATAACCGCCGCGAATTTGTAAAGCTTGGCGAATGTTATTTTTGAGGGCATCTCGCAGAAACCCAAAAATATCAAATAGAGTAGATTTTCCCGTGCCGTTAGCTCCAATAATCACACAAAAAGGGGGAATATCTCTTATGTGTATGTTTTTAAACATACGATAGTTTTTTATTTTAATAGAAACAATTTTCATGATATAATCGAGCCGTTATAGTTTTTTTGATTATACAATTGATTAGGTGAAGATAATTGATCAATTAGCCAAAAAAGCCAGAGATTAGACTCTCTTGGACATTGGGGGATAAATCAGTTAGAAACTAGAGAGGCAAGCTCAACCGCCTGAAGAAGGGACAAGAAACCAGACTCAAGACAAGTTGCCAAAAATAGCGTAAATTGTCCATAAATTTGTTCAACGACTTAAATTAGTACAAATGTTTGACTGTATTATCATCGGTGCGGGACCAGCAGGAACGACGGCGGGTTATCATCTAGCTAAAAGGGGGCGATCGATCCTGATCCTCGATAAAGCGAAATTACCCCGTTATAAACCCTGTGGTGGTGGGGTATCCCCGGCAATTAAGCAGTGGTTTGATTTTGATTTTACCCCCGTGATCGAGAATACCGTCACGCAAGTGGAGTTTACTTGGAAACAGGGGGATGCCGCCACCACTAAGTTAAATATGCTAGAACCGATGTGGATGGTACAAAGGGATCGTTTCGATGATTTTTTAGGTCAACAGGCGATCGCAGTCGGGGCAACCATCCAAGATAACAGCGAAGTTACCCAGATCAAATTCCTTCAAGATCACTGGCAAGTTACCACATCCCAAGGAACATTTTCAGGTAAATATCTGATTGCTGCCGATGGTGTTAGGGGCAATACCAGTCGCTGGTTGGGATTACCGGCGAAAAACCAAACGATCGGGGCTACTCTCGAAATTACTAACGCAGGGGCTACTATTCCCCCCAAAAAAGCTTTTTTTGACTTTGGTTCCCTAAAAAATGGTTATATCTGGGCTTTTCCCAAGTCTAATGGTTACACAATTAGCGGTGCTTGTTTTAAGGGCAGCATCAAATCCGAGGAGCTGAAAAAACAACTGTTAGATTATGCCCGTCAAAAGGGCTGGAATTTACAGGATTATCGCTATAGTGAGTATGCTTTAGCCCTTTGGAACGGAAATCAACCGCTACACGCCCAAAATGCCCTAATTACAGGAGAAGCGGCAGGGATTCTCGATCCTCTCATCGGTGAGGGTATCCGTCCGGCAATTTTGACGGGAGTTAAGGCAGCCGAGGCGATCGATCGAGCTTTAGCCGGAGATAATCAGGCTTTAGCGGGCTATAGTCGGATAATTCGGGAAGAATGGGGGGAAGATATGGCTTTAGCGGCCAAATTAGCCGGTTTATTCTATCAATTTACCCAAATCGCCTACAATATCGCCGTTAAACGCCCGATCGCCGGTCAACTGATGGGACGTATTCTCGTGGGAGATTTAAAATACCGGGATGTTACGGAACAAGCGATGCAACAATTGAAAAAGCTTTTACTGCCCGGATTCGGTTGGTGATAACACCTCGCGCACCAGGGTGGGGGTGACTCGATCGCTAATGGTGACTTGGCCGATTGCCGTTGGTAAAATAAATCTAACCTTGCCATCTTTAACCTTTTTATCGGCAGTGAGAGCATTGACCATCTCATCGGCATTTAAAGGCGGCATACGGGTTTCTAAGGCGGCTTTTTCGATTAAATCGGTTTGACGTTGATTTTCCCCGGCGGTCCACATTCCCAGTTTAACAGCGATCGCTCCTGCCGCCACCATCCCCATGGCCACCGCTTCCCCGTGGTTAACGCTAGTGTATCCCGTTAAACTTTCAATGCCGTGGGCGATCGTGTGACCATAGTTTAAGATCGCCCGCAAACCTGCTTCTTTTTCGTCTGTGCATACCACATCTGCTTTAGCTTGGCAAGACTTTGTAATAATTATTTGCAATAGCTCGCCATCGATCTGAGAAAAACTGGCTAAATTGTCCGAGTCTTCTAACTGTTGAAATAACTCGGCATCCCAAATTACACCGTATTTAATCACTTCTGCCATTCCAGCCCGAAATTCTCGCACGGGTAGGGTTTTAAGCACGCTAGGATCGATCAGAACTAATTTCGGTTGATAAAAGGCCCCGATCAGATTTTTGCCCTGGGGATGATTAACACCAGTTTTACCCCCGATGGAAGCGTCCACCATGGCTAAGAGAGTGGTGGGAACCTGGACAAAATTAACGCCCCGTAACCATGTGGCTGCCGCAAATCCCGTCATATCACCGATTACACCACCACCGAGGGCAACCATAGTCGAGGAACGTTCCAGCCGGTGAGCGAGGGCGCTATCATAAACTTGGGCGATCGCATCGAGGGTTTTATAATTTTCGCCGGCGGGGATCAGATGAGTAAAAACGACAAATCCCGCTTTTTCTAGGGAATTAACGGCTATTTGTCCGTAATAGTCAAAAATTTCGGGATTAGAAACCAATAAAACCTTTTTACCTAAGCTTAAACGGCTCATTTCTGCACCGAGATTAGCTAAACTGCCCTTCTCGATCAGAATATTATAGGAGCGATCGGGTAAATTAACGGGAATACAAATAGCCATAGGGTGTGGGGTGTGGGGTGTGGGGTGTGGGGTGTGGGGTGTGGGGTGATGTTTCAGTGATCAGTAAACAGTGATCAGTGATCAGTGATCAGTAAACAGTGATCAGTAAACAGTAAAAAAGCAGCTCCGAGCTTGTCGCTTAATACTATTCACTGAAAACTTAAATCTGATGACTGATAACTGATAACTGATAACTGAGTCGGTTATTGGCGCAGCTTAGTCAACTCTAAGAGCAGACGACAGGATAAAAAACAGATAAAGCTCTCTCCCAGAAAGAGACTTAAGCGCCAAGCGTCAGCGATCAAGTCTGTGGATAATTGTAGGGGAACTAGGCCGCGGACTAGGGCAAAAGCTGCCACTGTACCATCTTTGAGATGGGGATTATCATCGTTACGGACGACATAACGATAGGTGACACCGAAGAGAAATCCGCTAATTATCGCCCCGGATATCTTGACAAAAGCGCTAATTATTGTGAGCGATTCCCCTAAAAATAGTCGATCAACAGTTAAAAATAGCAGATAGGGAACCAGGAAAGCCAGAGCCGAGATACTCCCCACCTGTATGGATTCGATTCTTTCCTTGAGCGTAATTTGCACGATCGCCTCTCTAAAACGGAGTCACTGATGAAGTATTATCGAAAATTTGGGTTGAAAACCTCGCCCTTTAGGGCGACTTTATGTTAGCATTAAATTGAGTCGTTGACTTTGGGAACGCAGGAAACAAGCGACACTCCGTAATCCCTAAATCTCTAACCATCACTGGTACAAAAGCTTTCATAGTAAGTCCACATGGTAAGAGCGAAAAACAATTAAATACTGTGGGACACACAGAAATTTACGCTTGGGGAGTAGTCTTTAAGAGTGCTTGCCTTGTAGGTGTAGTCGGACTAGACATGAAACTGTAAGACCAAAATTAGCTTTGCTAGTAGCGGCAAGATTCAGCCCAAGAATCTCCGCACTTTTAGGGCGGAGAGTGTCAAAAATTGAGTAGTTATCTCCTAAGTAATTCGTTTAACAAAGGCAATTATGGATATTTTGACACTTGGTTGGGTTAGCATTCTCGCCCTGTTCACTTGGTCGATCGCCATGGTGGTTTGGGGTCGTAACGGTTTCTAGGTAATCTATAGATACCATGGAAACATCCTTGATTCTCAACACTCTCTTTCTTGTCGCCTTAATTCTTCTCGTTGTCGTTAGTGGTGGTATTCTCTACCTGACGACTACAGAATGGCGTGATCGCCGTCGTCAAGATCGCGATAAAAAATTAGGAAAATAATCCTGAACAGGTGTACTTAATTACGCCTGTTTTTCCTTTACTATGATTAAAATACTGCACTTATCGGATATTCACATGGGGAGCGGTTTTTCCCATGGACGTTTAAATCCAAAAACGGGGTTAAATACTCGTTTAGAGGATTTTATGGGCAGTTTAAGCCTCTGTATCGATCGGGCTATTGCTAACCCTGTGGATCTAGTGCTTTTTGGGGGAGATGCCTTTCCCGATGCCACTCCTCCTCCTTTTGTTCACGAAGCTTTTGCCGGTCAATTCCGTCGTCTTGCCGATGCTAATATCCCGACGGTGTTATTAGTGGGTAATCACGATCAACATTCTCAGGGTAATGGCGGTGTCAGTCTCTCCATCTATCGTACCCTAGCGGTGCCGGGGTTTATTGTTGGCGATCGCCTGACCACCCATCGCATCACCACCCGCAACGGCGATATCCAAGTAATTACTTTACCCTGGTTAACCCGCGCCACTCTCTTAACCCGTCCCGAAACCGAGGGTTTATCCTTGAGTGGGGTAAATGAATTATTAATTAACCGTTTGGAACCAGTTTTAGAAGGAGAAATCCGCCAATTAGATACAAGTTTACCAACAGTTTTATTAGCCCATTTAATGGCCGATCGAGCTAGTTTAGGAGCAGAAAGATTTTTAGCGGTTGGTAAAGGTTTTACCGTGCCTTTATCCCTGCTAAATCGTCCACAATTCGAGTACGTTGCCCTCGGTCATGTTCACAAACACCAGAATCTTAATCCTAGCAATGATCCGCCCATTGTCTATCCGGGGAGCATCGATCGAGTGGATTTTAGCGAGGAAAAAGAAGATAAGGGCTATGTTTTAATAGAAGTGGCTAAAGGAGAGGTTAAATGGGAATTTTGCCCTTTACCCGTGCGTCCTTTCCGTTCCATCGAAGTGGATGTTTCCGAGGCAGAAAACCCCCAAAAAGAATTGCTGAAAGCTCTGAAAAAATACGATATTCAGGAAGCAGTTATCCGCTTAGTTTATAAAATTCGCAGTGAGCAATTAGAACTAATCAACACCAATCAGCTTGATGAGGCGTTAAAACCTGCCCATAGCTATAGTATTCGGGCGGAGTTAATTAGTCAATTAACCCGTCCCCGTTTACCTGAATTAGGGGTGGGTAATCAATTAGATCCGATGGAGGCGTTAAAAGCTTATATCGATAATAAGACAGATTTGCGCGATATTGTCGATGATATGTTAGAGGCAGCCCAGCTTTTATTAAATCAACAGCCAGAAATTTGGCCGGAGCAAGAAAGCTCGATTTAGCTATCAGCTATCAGTTATCAGTTATCAGTAATCAGTTATCAGTAATCAGTAATCAGTTATCAGTAATCAGTTATCAGTTGTCGGTTATCAGTTCACTGTTCACTGTTTACTGATAACTGAAGCATCTTCCCTATCCCTGTTGAAACTAGCCATGAGTTTATGTCTTAATCCCGATTGTCTATATAACAATGATCCTACAGATAAATTCTGTCAAAAATGTCGCTTTCAATTATTAATAAAAGATCGTTATCGTGCTATAAAATTAATTGGTCAAGGAGGTTTCGGTAAAACTTTTCAAGCAATTGATGAGGATAAACCTTCTAAACCTTATTGTGTGATTAAACAATTTTTTCCTAGCGCTCAAGGCAGTAATGCTCTCAAGAAAGCGGCGGAATTATTTAAAGAAGAAGCGATTAGTTTAGATAATCTCGGTCAACACCCACAAATTCCCTCCCTCTATGCCTATTTTACCAGCAATGATGGGCGACAATATCTTGTGCAAGAATATATTGAGGGAGAAAATCTAGAACAAGAATTACAAAGCGAGGGAGTTTTTAATGAAGAAAAGATCAAACATCTTTTATTAGAAATTTTGCCAATTCTTGATTTTATCCACGCTAAAAGAGTCATTCATCGGGATATTAAACCAGCGAATATAATTAGGAGACGCAGCGATAATAAAATAATTTTAGTGGATTTCGGTGCCTCTAAATTTATAACCATTGCTAATCTTTCCCTGACAGGAACAGTGATCGGTTCGGCGGGATATATCGCTCCAGAACAAAGTAATGGCAAAGCGATTAATAGTAGTGATTTATATAGTTTGGGAGTCACTTGTATCTATTTATTAACGGGAATATCTCCCTTTGAATTATTCGATGTGAGTGAACATGAATGGGTATGGAGACAGCACCTGATTAATAATCCTGTTAGTGTTGAATTAGGTAAAATTTTAGATAAATTAATTGAATTTGGCACCAAAAAACGTTATCAATCAGCTGGGGAAGTCCTGCAAGAGTTAGCAGTAAAATTAGCTGCAGTGATTCCGCCAAAACCCCGATCACAGAATACAATTCAAGAAACGGTTTTGCCAGTTTTTCCAGCCGGCATCAGGGAGGAAATTAACCTCAAAAGTGCCAAGGCAATTAATTACACTAACCTACGGGATTTATTAGCGCAAGAAAAATGGCAGGAAGCCGATCAAGAAACAGCTAATTTATTATTAAAAGTTGCCGATCGAACTAAAGAAAAATATCTTAAGATAGAAGATATAGATAACTTTCCCTGTGAAGATTTAGCCACTATCAATCAACTCTGGTTACAATATAGTCAGGGAAAATTCGGTATATCTGTTCAGAAAAGAATTTATGAAAGTTTGGGAGGAAGCGGCAATTATGATCAACAAAAATGGAACGATTTTGGATCAAAAGTCGGTTGGCGAGTTAATAACAAGTGGTTATACTACGATCAAATTACTTTCTCTCTCAAAGCACCCTGGGGACATCTCCCCACCCTTGTCTGGGGTGTGGGTGGTGGCATAATTCTTTTTTCTCGTCTGGAAACCTGTGCCATTGACGTAGTTTCTAACAGGGGATAAATTGACTTAAAAACTTTTCTGGAGAATTAAACAATTTCTCCCTTCGCCAGTGCGGATATATTGTAAAGTATCAGTAAGAGAACGCATAAAAATTAATCCTCGATCGCTTTCCATTTCCAAAGGTGCGACGGGATGTTGTTGTAGAGAATCAAGTTTTTCTTGGAGATCAAAAGGTTGACCGTGATCCCATATTCTTATTTCTAGAGAATGGGACTGTAAAGTTAATTCTAGATCGATCGGTGTGGTCGGTGGTAAATGTTGGTGAGCGTAACGGACAGCATTAGTAAATCCTTCCGCTAAAGCCACCTTACACTGCCAAAGCGCCGAGTCAGGTAGAAAGGAACTGCCGTGAGATTCAAACCATTGTAGGACTGGGATTAAAGCTGCCAATTCCGTCCGGACTTGTAGATGGAATTGGAGGGGGAAAGAAGGGGAATTTAAGACGTCAGAAGGCACCACTGTTTTTTTGAAAGAGAATCAAAATTGTTTTAAAAATCAGTTGTAGATCGTAGCCTAAACTCCAATTTTCTTGATAGCGCAGATCTAGTTGAATTACCTCTTCAAAATTACTCACCCGAGAGCGACCATTCACCTGCCATTCTCCCGTCATACCGGGTTTTACGTCTAAACGTTGCCATTGGGGAACATCGTAGCGTTCCACCTCATCGGGGGTGGGAGGACGAGTGCCAACAAGACTCATTTCACCGGTGATCACATTCCAAAACTGGGGCAATTCGTCCAAACTGGTGCGACGTAAAAATTTTCCTACCCGGGTAATCCGGGGATCATTTTTATTTTTAAAAAAAGCTCCCTCCGCTTGATTGGGGATTTTATCCTTGAGTGCTTCTGCATCCACACACATGGAACGAAACTTAAGAATTTTAAATTCCTTTCCCAACCAACCGCAGCGGGTTTGACTAAAAAAAATTGGACCCGGACTGTCTAACTTAATAGCGATAGCAATGGGGACAAAAATAACCCCCGTGATTAATAAACCCACGATCCCACCAACAATGTCAAGACCGCGCTTTAACCAACTGCGAATCGAAGGATGGGTTTCCGGTAGATGGTTTTCATTGGCAGTCAAGCTCTTTTCTTGGGCTGCTAGGGGGGAGGTTTGGAAAGTGAATAATTGATCTAGTCCCGTAATCGATAAAACCCCCATCACTGGGGGATGGACGTTAGCCAGCACTAACTCGATATTTTCTGCCTTGGCCGCTTTGAGATTATGGACTAAAGCACCCACGCCACTACTATCCATAAATTGAGTGGCATTTAGATCAAGAATGACTTTTTCGGGAGTGGGTGTTTGGGCGATGAGATGGTGAAACAGTTCCTTGAACTGTACTGCTTCCAAGACAGTCAAGCGATCGGGCATCCGCAAAACTGGATACTCCATCGGAATGATCAGAAAACGTGTTTCAGGAATTTGGGAAGTCATCGACACAAAGAGGTGGTTTGATAGATGAACAAGGCCTGATGACCTACCTAATGTTTACTACACTTTTCCCCAAATACCAATGGGTAATGTCACAGATTACCTGTAATTATCGGCTAACGAATCTCACCTAGGGGCGGACGGCCTTGGGTTTGGGCTTTCGCTTTGGCTGCACTCTTTCTCAGGGCATCTAAACGGGTCTCATAACGCTTACGCAGACGACGGTTGGGCGTTTGTTCAATTAGGGTTTTAAAGGCACTGCCTAGGCTCTTGTAGGCGTTGGGGAGAGAATAACCGAAACGGGTGGCTAGGGCGATCGCTTTTTCATCGGCTTCGATCGCTTCTTTGAGAATTTTATCGCCATTATTTTTGCGCCAGAGACGATAACCAGAAATCCCACATAATCCCATAGCCAAAAGCAATAATAACCCGTCCTGTACCCATAATTCCCCCACCGCACCACCTAGACCGATAGCGAGGGCGGCCATTTCCCAGCCTTCCCTCGGAATACTATCATTTTGAATCCTGGCCACTTCATGCCAAAAGAGCAAATTACGCTGATCAATGGCTAAATTTTCCCATTTGGCTAAATCTATCTGAATTTCTACCTCATCTCTGCCAATTTCTTCACAACGGATCAGGGGGGGGTTAACCTCTGTGGAACCTTCTACCGTTACCCAACTTTGTAATTCTGGGGGCAGTAGGGTTTTTAGGCGCCGAAGTTCGCTCATTTCGGCTCGTGCAGAGGAGGCCGCATAAGATGTCATAGATTTTTTACCTATTCTCTACCAATGACGATGATTTCTATTTTGGATCATAGCGGTCTTTTTTGTGATCTTGGCAGCTTTCGTCCCTAGGGAGCATTTTCAGTTATCAGTAACCAGTGATGGAAGTGGGGAAGTGGGAAGTGGGGGAGTGGGGAAGTGGGGAAGTGGGGAGAAACAATCCATAACTGGGTTTTTAAAGTTCGATTGGGAGTCAATCATACTATTAAAAACGGATTTGGTATTAGTGACAAAATATAGACTGTAACTTTTGCCGACTAATGCTCAAATATATCTTTGTATTGCTGTAAATCTAAAGCGGTGAAGATGGGGATACAACTAAAGCATTTTTGGGCTAATTCCCATCTTTCTTCTCTTTGCAGCATCACAATTAGTTTATCTCGCACTGACAGTAAATAGCGCACATCGTTAGCAGCATAACTCAGTTGTTGTGGGGTAAGATTAGCGGCATTTCCCCAATCAGAACTCTGAGCGGTTTTGTCTAATTCTATGCCTTCCAATTCCTGCACGAGGCTTTTTAAACCGTGACTGCTGGTATAAGTCCGAGCGAGTTTACTGGCGATTTTGGTGCAGAAAATCGGTTTAGTGGCAATGCCAAAAGTATGGGATAGTTGAGCCACATCAAAACGGGCAAAATGAAAGACTTTTTCTATCCGCTCATCTTCCATGACCTTTTTGAGATTAGGAGCCTCTGTTTGCCCCCTAAAAACGCGAATGGCGGTGACAAAACCACTGGGATCACAGAGTTGAATTAAACACAGTCGATCGCGCCCCGGTATTAATCCCATAGTTTCTGTATCTACAGCAATCGAATTAACCCCTAGATAACGGGATAATAGGTCATCGCTTAAATCTTGATCGCACACTTGAAAATTGTCTAAGTTCATATAGTTAGGAGTTAAGAGTTCAGGAAGTGGGGAAGTGGGGAAGTGGGGAAGTGGGATAAAAAAAGCCGAGAGATGATAGTTAAATTTAAATATCATCATGGTCATTTTGTCAACGCTTTTTAACAAAAAGTTGTGTAAAATAATATTCACCAGCATTATTTTTAGCGATACCGATACCGGTGAGATGATAATCACCAACCATATTTTTTTGATGACCGGGGCTATTAATCCAACCCTTGACGGCAACGCTAACGGGGTCAGGATATCCCTTCATAAAAGCCAAATTTTCGCCCATTTTTTCTAAAGGAATCTTCCTTTGTACTGCCTTGACTCTTCCCTCAAAACCATCATGACTAAAAGGAGCCTGTTTATTGGCCATTTTTTGACTAAATAAGCGAGCTTCATGACTAATACGAGCATCGAGACGTAGGGGCGGTAAATTTTGAGAAATTCGGTAGCGATTAACTTGATAATTAGTGTTCTCTTCGAGGGTAATAAAAAAAGATTGATTCCCGATAAAATCATAGCCAAGGGTATTAGTAGCAACGGGAGCGGATTGACGTTTTAAAAATATTTGAGTAAAGTACAATTTTCCTTGATTATCCGTCGCTACTCCAATCCCGGTACTATCAAAATCTCCCTCCATATTTTCCCGATGACCTTGACTTTTAATCCAACCATCCACAGCAATCATTACTGGGTCATCATAACCTTGATTAACTGCCACATTTTCCCCCACCGCTTGATAGGGAACTGAAACACCAATAGTTTGCGCTCTTTTGTCAAAATCTTGATGACTAAAAGGAACTAAACCCGCGGCCATACGTTGGCTATGTAATCTTGCTTGTTGCGAAATTGCCCGATTTAACAGTAGGGGAGATAAATTGCGAGATTGACGATAGCGATTGACCTCTTGATAGATTTTATTCTCTAAAACAAGTAAAGTTGCCGCATCTAAAGGAGAAGGAGAGGGAGAGAAAGAAGGTACGAGTTCCGTAAAAGAGCTATAGTTTAAGGCACTACAGGCCATTAAACTTGTCGATACAAGCATCAAAATTCCTAACTGATAACCCTTCTTAAAAGAACTTTTCATATTAAGCTAGTCTGGAACGAGGAACAGGTCAAAACGAATATCAAATTTAGATGCACAATAGCTTATCCCTCTCACTGATAACTGATAACTGATAACTGCTCACTGTTAACCATTCATCGATAAATATTTAGCCACCGATTGCACATCTTTATCACCCCGTCCAGAGAAATTAATAACAATGCGAGGACTACCGGTTACTTGCGGGCAAAGAGTTTCTAAATAGGCTAAAGCGTGGGCAGTTTCTAGAGCCGGAATAATCCCTTCTAAACGGGAAACTCTTTGAAAAGCTTCTAATGCTTCCTGGTCAGTGACACTGTAATATTCGGCGCGACCACTATCTTTTAAAAAGCTATGTTCTGGCCCGACTCCGGGATAATCTAAACCGGCACTAATTGAGTGGGCCTCGATAACTTGACCTTCGTTATCTTGTAATAAATAACTCATTGCTCCATGTAGAACCCCCGGTTGACCTTGGGTAAGGGTGGCTGCGTGTTTTCCGGAAGCGATACTTTCCCCGGCAGCCTCAACACCAATTAAACGCACGGCAGCTTCTTTAACAAACTCATGAAATAAACCCATAGCATTAGAACCACCCCCCACACAAGCGAGGAGAATATCCGGTAAACCGCCCCATTTTTCCAGACTTTGCTGACGAGTTTCTTGACCAATAACCGCGTGAAAATCGCGCACCATCATCGGATAGGGATGGGGACCGGCCACAGAACCAAGAATGTAGTGAGTGGTTTCGACATTAGTTACCCAGTCGCGAATCGCTTCCGAGGTGGCATCTTTCAGGGTTCCTGTCCCGGCGGCCACGGGTTGCACCGTCGCCCCAAGCAGTCTCATGCGGAAAACATTGAGTTCTTGGCGTTCCATGTCGTGAATTCCCATATAAATCACGCATTCTAGACCAAAACGAGCGCAAACCGTAGCGGTAGCCACGCCGTGCTGTCCTGCCCCGGTTTCGGCGATAATGCGCTTTTTACCCATGCGTTTGGCTAATAAAACCTGACCGAGGGCGTTATTAATCTTGTGGGCCCCGGTATGGTTTAAATCTTCCCGTTTTAGGTAAATTTGCGCCCCAGTACCGTCAGCTTTGGCATAATGGGCGGTGAGACGTTCGGCAAAATATAAGGGACTAGGTCTACCGACGTAATCCTTGAGCAGTTGATTTAATTCTTCTTGAAAATCGGGGTCGTCTTGATACTGATTATAGGCCGTTTCTAGTTCACTTAAGGCTGGCATCAGAGTTTCTGGGACGTATTTGCCCCCGTAGCGTCCAAAACGCCCAAAAGCATCGGGATACTGGGTTGCTGTGCCGGCTGAGGCAGGATAAATCGGCGTGATAGTCATGTAAACCTTGGATGAGAGACTTGTGATCTATTATAAATCTAAGGGTTTAGTCTCTGGGTTAACCTGAGTTTCAGGGCAATCATCGCCTAACCTACTTAATCATCAAAGGATGAGCATTGCCCACCCTTTGACTGATTTTACAGCCAAATACTCACATCAACTTTTAACACCTGTCCTAATAGTAATAACCATTTTAATTGAGTCATCGGCCAGGGACAGGAAGCATCTATTGAATTGGACCGCAAAGAATTAGGAACTAAACGATCATGGAAGTAATAATAGTATAATTCCTGAGAGCGATCGAGGGATAATCCTAGCTTTAATTGTTGGCTAACTTCAATTAAACGGGTGATTAAGCGAGTATCCTCCTCCGCCGTTAAAGGATCGCCATCGTGTAATAATTTCCCAAGAGATTGCCAGAGCAAACCTTCTAAGGTTTGACGCGCTTCGGGAATGTTTAATTGACAGTGTAAATGATTGGCTTCCTTAGCAATAGCCAATAATTGATCGAGATTATTCTCCGTTGCTTGCCGCTGCTCAAAATCTTTTTCTAGGGCATTAATCACCTGTAAACAACGGTGAGAAATGGCAATATCGGCCGCTACCTGTAACTCTTGAGGTACGGGCAGCTCATCCCGTTGGAAAGCCGCTAAAATACCATAATTATCCCGATAAACTTGGGTGTATAATTGATCGAGACGTTTTTTAGTTTCGGCTGTCACCTTCTGCATGATCCGGTGTCTTTCATCGGCAAAAAGATGGGGTAAAGCAAAAAAGTTTTCTCCCAATCCGCGCCCCATTTCTACGATCATGGTTGAGACACTGGCCTGTTGTAAAGATTCAAAGAGATGATCCTTAAGATTGGTATAGATTAACCGACTGTTAAAAGGTTGAATGCAGCAGTAAAAATCCCAACCTCCTAAATGTAGAACAGCAAAAACAAAATGTTCACTTTCTTGGGTAATTTCCGAGGTTAATTCCACCTGTCCCACTGCTAAAGTTAAAGACCCGATCGCTTGTTTTTGATAATCTAATTGACGGGTATTGTAACAATAAATCCGATGATGACTGGGATAATTGGTAAATAGGGAACTAATAGCGTAATGGGCCGCCACCCGTTCCAAATCCACCCGCGCAGAAGTGACCAATTGTCGATAGACATCGGCCCCATCTTGATATAACTTAACGTTACTGGGAGCGAAAGCTAGACGACTGAGGAAATTCATTTCTAATTGAATTCCGGCCACTTCTCCGGCTAATTCCAGGGCCCGGCCAGCATATCTCAAAATTTGCGTGCCTTCAGGTCGAGAAATTTCTTCAAAAAACCAGCCACAACTGGTAAACATCAATAAAGCTTGTCTTTGCATTTCTAATAAACGCAAAGCATCGATTTTCTCGCTTTTACTCAGGTTGCGACTTTGATGCAAAGCCAGGAAATGTTCGATCGCGTCTGGGGATCGATCTAAAATAACTGCAATGTAGTCATCCCTTGTCTGCCAAGGATCGCGGAAAAATTCCTGTCCCTGAATCTCATAGACCTTAATCAACTCATCTCTGAGCCAATTTAGGGACTCCCGCAGGGGTTTACGCCATTTTTGCTGGTAATTTCCCCCTCCCCCGCAACCACAGTCATCCTGCCAACGATTTACGCCATGGACGCAACTCCACGCGGTCACGGGTTTTAATTCCACTTCCCAAGTCGGGGGGCAAATACTGAGATAATGGGCGAAATTGGTGACTGTCCAGCCGTTTTTAGGGAAAGATTCCGTAAAAGCATAGCTAAGACACTTCTCTGTCCCCTGTTTGTGGTGGCCGAAGGTTTCCCCATCGGTAGCGACGCTGATTAACTGGGAGGGACGATGATCCCCTTTAATTGCCTGTCCCAGACGACCGACGAGAAAATCACTGCTGGCTAGGACATCATTAAAGCCCATATCCCGAGAAATTGGACCATCGTAGAAGAAAATATCCAGATAACGACCATCGGGGATGTAACAGCGATAGGGACGGGTGGGATCGATTTGACCTCCGGCCACCGCGTGCCATTGGGGGTGGGGATCATGGTCGCTAGGGAAAGGACGACAGCGCAGGGCTTGGGAAGGGGCTAAAATGGTGAATTTAATCCCTTCATCGATTAAAGCTGTCACTGTGGCTAAATCAATGGCTGTTTCCGCTAACCACATTCCTTCGGGATCGCGGCCGAAACGGTGCTGAAAATCGGCTTTTCCCCAGCGAATTTGGGTGTATTTGTCCTGTTTGTTGGCTAGGGGCAGAATGATATGATTATAGACCTGGGCGATGGCGTTACCATGACCGTTTAAGCGTTGACAACTTTTTTGATCCGCTGCCAGGATGCGTTGATAAACTTCGGGATCATGGGATTGCATCCATGACATGAGGGTGGCCCCGATGTTAAAGCTGAGATATTCGTAGTTATTGACTATTTTGATCACTTCCCCCCGGTCATTGTAAATGCGCGCAAAAGCATTGGCACGATAACACTCGTGATGGATGCGTTCATTCCAATTGTGGAAGGGATGGGCGCTCGGTTGCCGTTCAATTCTGTCTAGATAGGGATTTTCTCGCGGTGGTTGGTAAAAATGTCCGTGAACCGTGATATAAACTCCGTGAGCGGTTTTCAGGGGATCGACCCCCGTATCGGTATAGGAATAAAAGGTTGTAGAAGGATGTTCAACAAGATAAGTCATAGAAATGCCTAGAAAATCGGTTTTTTTGAGCGAAAATAGCTGTAGAATGTAGCGACCTGATGTTTAAAAAGACTGAAAACCTTGCCGTTTTTCACGGCCTTGGGGTCACAATATCACATTTTATTTTCCTAGCAAAGCTAGGGTTAACAATTCGCAACTTCTCTATACACAGCCCTCAGTAATACTAAATCTTGTTACAAAATCTAGCTTTTCCCGATAGGCTGTTGACTATCTCGGGCTGACTGACCATCCTTTGCCATCAGCGTTCTACCCTAAGAGAGATGCGAGCGCTCCTGCTGCTACCCAAAAAGCGATCGCCATTCCCCAAAAATTGCTCATTCCCAAAATGATCGACCCCCGCATTCCTATCCCAAGCAATGACAATTTTAAAGTTTAATCAACAAGATGACGGCGATTACATTGAGCCTAGTCATAATGAAATTTACAACTGATAATAATAATTTCTGTTTCTGTAATTTTATATACTAAGCGATGTTCATCATTAATGCGTCTTGACCAATAACCCTTGAGTTGATATTTTAACGGTTCGGGTTTACCGATTCCAGAGAAAGGATGGCACAATATATCATCAATTAAATCAACGATTTTTTTATAGAGTTTTTTGTTTTCTATCGACAATTCATTGAATTCTTTAAAAGCTTTCGGATCAAATACTATATTTTTCACTCCATTCTTTTGTGGTAATTGTCACTAAGTTTTCTTGATTTTCTATTCTGTCAATAGCTTCGGATAATTGACGCTGATTAGCTTCTGTTGAAAGAAGATATTCAGTTGTATCGGATTCAGAATCAGATACTAAAATAATAATATCCACATCTGTTCCTTCTTCTAGTTCCGCAGAATAAAGCTCTATTTTTCCTTCTCTGCCAACAATTCCTTTCTGTTTAATCGCTCTAATCATGATTTTTTCTCTTAAGATGTCAAACAATTATGGCTATTATATCAAAATCAGCATGAGTTAGAACTGATGAAGAAAAGCGATCGCCATTCCCCAAAAATTGCTCCTTCCCAAAGCGATCGCCCTTGGCGTTCCTATGCCAAGCAATGACAATTTTAAAGTTTAATCAACAAGATGACGGCGATCGCACTACAAGATCGGCATCTGTGATTGATGTACGGCGAAACTCATTTAATTCTTGTTGAGATAGGGGGAGACAGTCCGAATCTGCTTCGGCTGCTTTGTCAATTTCTTCCTCAGTCATTGCTGCAACTTTTTCCCAATCTGTCTTACCATGACTAACATTTTCGGGATCAAGTCTGACTCTGGTAATATTGTCGTCGTTCATTTTTATTGGCTCTCCTTGCTGAAATAATGCGGTATCTGCCGTTTCTTTTGGTATAGACGACAAATAAAACTACTTGGTTAACTATACCGATTACTTGAATTCTAGTTTCATTATAATCACGTTTATCTTCTCTTTCCAGACAGTTGGGATCTAGAAAAATGTTTTTTGCATCTTCAAAATCAATTTTATGCTTGCTCAAGTTGGAAGCAGCTTTATTATTGTCCCATTCTATCTCCATTTTATCGAGATTTTGTATCTAGTTCATAATATTTTTGATTACACGATCGCCCTTTCCCATCATCAAAAAGCGATCACCATTCCCCCAAAAATTGCTCCTCCCCAAAACGATCGCCTCTGCTGCTCATCAAAAAGCGATCGCCTGCTGCGTTCCTATCCCAAGCAATGGCAATTTTAAACCTTAATCAACAGGATAACAGCGAGCGCACGGTCGCACGGTAGGATGTGTTAGCGTAACGCATAATAATTACAAATTCATCATGATTAAAAGCAAAAAGGCGCGTTAATTAACGCACCTGACTTTGGCTTGATCTATTCGGAGCTTTTTCCAATGGGTTAGAATGCCAATAAATAGATAATCTACGAACTAGGAGCGTGCATGGACATAGAGACCAAGAACGATCTCATAGAAGAAATTCTCGCTGCATGGAAAGACCGAATCGGTGATGACTACTTGGGTTACAGGGGTCATGTCTATCGAATGTTCAATTTCTGTTTGGCACTCCATTCCTGCACCGAAGAAGAAAAGACCAAGTTGGCGATCGCCGCCTGCTTTCACGATCTAGGTCTTTGGTCGGCTCATACCGTGGACTACATCCCACCTTCGGTGTCTGAAGTAAAGAGGTACTTATCCGAAACTGGGCAACAGGAATGGTCTGAGGAAATTGGACTAATGGTCGAGATGCACCACAAGGTTCGCACCTACAAGACGGACCGCTATCCGCTGGTGGAACTCTTCAGAAGGGGCGATTTAGTTGATTTCTCCCTTGGTTTCTTTAAGTTCGGCATTCCTCCCGCCTATGTGAGCGAGGTCAAAAAGGCCATTCCAAATAAGGGATTTCACCGCTTTCTCATAAAAGGCGCACGCGAGTGGTTTGCAAAACATCCCTTCAGTCCACCACCCTTTATGAAGTGGTAATGCGATCGCTGATGGCGTAGGATGGGTTAGGGATGATTAAGGCGATCCCTTGTGGGCATGGCCAAATCACCAATAACATCAGCTAAAATCATTGAACTCACGGTGCGCTCATTTATCAAACCGAAAATTTGATCAATTGTCTCAAATGCAGTCTAGCAAACGCATTGAGCGTTCTACTCGAATATTTATTAGTACAAAAAGACCATTTTGAGGTTAACGAATTGATTAGGGTTTGAGCGAGCCAATCAGCGCTCGCCCTCTCAGCAATGTTATGCTTACCTTATTCGCTAAAAAGCATACAGAATAAAGGTTACAGTTTGGTAGGTTGGGTGATCGGTACTCAACCCAATGCCAGTTGAGTAAACATCAGTCCAATAAATGTTATTCTAACTTGATGCAATACCGTAGGGCAAAAACACCAGGAGCCACTTATTTTTTTACAGTTGTGACATACAATCGTCACAAAATTTTGTGTGAACCTAAAAATGTGGATTTACTACGAAATGCTTTTAAATATGTTATGCGACAACATCATTTTAAGATTGATGCTATTGTCATTTTACCAGATCACATTCATGCTCTTTGGACATTGCCTGAAACAGATGCAGATTTTTCAACTCGTTGGCGATTAATTAAAAGTTATTTTAGCCGTCAATGTCATTCTCAATATCAGGGTAAAATTTCAACATCTCGACAACATAAAGGAGAAAAGGCTATTTGGCAACGTCGCTTTTGGGAGCATCAAGTTCGAGATGATCGAGATTTTGTTAATCATCTCGAATACATCCATTACAATCCCGTGCATCATGGATTAGTAAATGCTCCGAAAGATTGGCAACACTCCAGTTTTCATCGTTATGTTGAAGAAGGAATTTATGATCAGATGTGGGGGGCTTCAGAAAGGCTGATCTTTGATAGTGATATTGGTATGGAATAAAATGTAGGTTGGGTTTCGTCGCATCAACCGACAAGATCAACTAAAATTTTTCAAAAATTCGGTGGGTTGGGTTAAGGAACGCAACCCAACAAATTAAAAGATAATGGTGTTAATTCGTTTTGGAAAGGGGATATTTTCTGTGTAGAAATGTTGGGTTTCCTTTCGTCAACCCAACCTACAAGGTCGGCGATCGCACTACAAGATCGGCGATCGCACTCCCCATCACAAAAAAAACGATCGCACTCCGTTACGTCGCAACGATATCGTTATTAGTCAGCAATAATCCTGTATTTAAAAGAGCGATTTGAACTTGGGCAGTACCTCCCAAACCGTCGGAATCGAAGAATAATGCACCGTTAACACTATCGTAAATAAAACGATGGGATGCAGTAGTAGCAGATGAGCCGATGCTGAATTGATTGCTTAGAATTGCACCACTGGAAGACAAACCGAATGCCGTCTTGTACACTAGAATGGTATCGTCAATGACAGAAAAATCGGTAATCCAGTCAACCCCATAAGTGGGGGAATAAAAATCAAAGAAATCAGCATTCGCCCCGCCTGTCAGAGTATCATTCCCTTGTCCTCCAGCTAGAACATCGATTCCCAAACCACCGATTAAAACGTCATTTCCCCAACCGCCCCCCAAAACATCATTTCCTGCGTCTCCGATGAGATAATCATCTCCCAGTCCACCAGTCAGAATGTCGTCTCCAGCCCCCCCGCTCAAATAATCCTGACCGTCATCGCCGAAAAGTTTGTCATTTCCGTCCTCCCCATACAACCAATCATCTCCAATCCCCCCATAGGCATTATCACTTCCTGTTCCACCGTAAATAACATCATTTCCACCATTACCGTAAAGGTTGTCATGGCCAGCCTGTCCGTAAATTGTATCGCTGGACGAAGTTCCATTCAACGAATTGTTAGAATTGTTACCA
This sequence comes from Microcystis sp. M061S2, assembly GCF_020245605.1. Classification (NCBI taxonomy): domain Bacteria; kingdom Bacillati; phylum Cyanobacteriota; class Cyanophyceae; order Chroococcales; family Microcystaceae; genus Microcystis; species Microcystis sp. M061S2. The sequence goes on from NZ_JADBUP010000072.1 coordinate 78,626, forward strand.
TAAATTGTAGCCATCGTTGTTTACTCCGCTATATTTCAAGAAATTGTTTATAGCACTTCTCGCATCTGTGCGGCACAGTTAAACCCTTGCCGATACCGATTAGGCTGTTCAGGATTGGGAATGTACCTCTTGTGAATCAGAAACTCTATATTCCGAATTGTATGGCATAGAACGAGTTAGTTAGGACAGATGCCTGAAGGCTTTACTCACAGCATCCACAAGGTTTTCACTATCATTGATAATCTGACTAACATAGTTTTTCAATCTAGCCCAGAACTTTTCAATTTTGTTGAGATC
>NZ_JADBUP010000073.1:0-10406 GCF_020245605.1 Microcystis sp. M061S2
CGCCCCTACAGGACGCGGGCCGATGAAGACGCAAGGTTTTGAACGACGATTCTCTCAAAATCTTGCACCTGTTTCGCGAGAAAAGCCCCAAAACCTTTACTTTGCCTACATTTCAAATTTATTCAGCAAACCCTACTTATCAATCCGAGAAACGCTGTATATAACCTCCTATGCAATCAAAAAAGCAACGAAGAAAAGACATTTTCATAATATCATCTAAACCCTATAGGTTCTGTCAGGTAGGGGATAGAGAATTTAACTTAGTGTCTATAGAGTTATTGCGGTTTAGTTTTACTAGGAATCAGAATTAATGACCAGTAAGTAGCAGCCTCTGGATCGACTTCTGTAATCGGAATAATTTGCTGATTGGGTAAGGTTGCTCGTTCGATGTAGAGGGCGCGTTCTAATAATCCTAATTCCTCGAGAATATTGCGAACTTTAGCGAAATGTCTGCCTAATTTAATAATCGCCGCTGCATCGATAAAGGCTAGGCGATCCCGCAATATTTCCGCCTCTAAAGTAGCGGGCATAATACTAAATACGTCATTTCGATAAGTAATAGGTACACCCAGCATTGCTGCACTTGCCATCACTGAAGAAATACCCGGCACGACTTCAATGGAAAAGCGATCACACAAGCGATTAAAGATATACATAAACGTGCCATACAACATCGGATCGCCCACACATAGCACCGCCACATCTAGACCTAAGTTTAACTGTTCGGCGATATTTTCGGCGGCAATATCATAATGAGGTTGAGAACTGCGCTCGACACTAAAAGGTAAAGGCATGGGAATTTCTATCTGCTCGGGACGGATAAAATCCGACACAATTGCCCGTGCCAAAACTTTGCCACTTTCTAAGGTAGGATAGGCAATTACCGGAACAGTTGTGAGAATCCGGTGTGCTTTTAGCGTCAACAATTCGGGATCGCCGGGCCCGATTCCTAATCCATAAAGTTTGCCTAATTTATTCATAATTCGTTCTCTTTTGCTAAAGCATTGACTGCTGCTGCTGCGATTGCGCTGCCTCCCCTACGTCCGTGCAGGGTAATAAATGGCACACCACGACTATTAGTTGCTAATTCTGTTTTCGACTCTGCCGCTCCCACAAATCCCACGGGAAAGCCTAAAATCAAAGCCGGTTTATCTACATTTTGATCGAGCAATTCTAGTAGGCGAAAAAGTGCGGTTGGTGCATTACCAATGGCTACCACTGCCCCAGCTAAATGAGGTCGCCAAAGTTCTAAAGCGGCAGCGGATCGGGTATTATTAATTTGCCGTGCTAACTCGGTCACTTCTGGATGATTGAGGGTACAAATAATCGGATTATTTTTAGGTAAACGCGCTTTGGTAATGCCATTAGCGACCATTTGAGAATCACAGAGAATTGCTGCACCCCCAGCGAGGGCATTTCGTCCGATTTTAACCGCGTCCGGTGATGCTTCTAAATCTTTTGTTATGTCCGTCATCCCGCAGGAATGAATTAGACGAACCGCCACATGAGCTAAATCATCGGGGAGATTTTCCCAGTTAGTTTCAGCCCGAATAATAGCAAAAGATTTGCGGTAAATTTCCTCACCATTCTTAATGTATTCCATTCTATTCATCTAAATTTTTCGATTTTTGGGAGCTTAAAATTTGGGCTATGAGGGGGGGAATCTTGGTAAATTCTCCCTCAAATATGGGTGTTTCTAAGAACTTTTGACTATCACCCACATAGACTTGATAAGCTTCTAGTATTTGCCCATTTTCCTCGATGGTAGTTCCTAAAAGGGTAATTTCGGCTGGACCTGGTTGAGCACAGGATTTAGCACAACCTGTCAAATGAATATTAACAGGAGAATTGCAGGTTAAGCGTTCCTTCAAATAATCTGCTAGGAGAGAAGCATGAATTTGAGTTGCAGTGGCCGCTGCTGCACAACCTGGTTTACCGCTACAGGCAACTATCCCCGCATCCCATCCGGGAGAAGCGGATAATCCTAAGGATGCCAGTTTTGGCAACAATTCTGACACTTTTTCATCGGGAATATCGGGTAATATAACAGTCTGCCAAGGGGTTAATCGTAACTGACCACTGCCAAAAGTTTCTGATAGTGCCGCTAATCCCCATAGTTGATTAGCCGTCAATTGTCCTAATCTTAATGATAGGCCAATATAAGATAATCCGGGTTGCTTTTGAGGATGAATTCCTAGATGAAAATAGGGTCGAGTGGAATGGGCAGCCTGCTGGTATTCTTGCCCTTTTATTATGCCGGTAGAAGTCCGATGTAATTGGGAGTTAACTTGTTCGAGATATTTTGTCAATCCCCAATCTTTGAGCAGGTGTTTCATCCGCGGTTTTTTCCCCTTGATATTGGGGGTTTGTTGAACATAATCGATATAAACTGTTACTAAAGCTTTGACCACAGCTAAACAGTTTTCTGGCTCAATTAATAAGTCCGTGTCATAGAATTGTTTATCTCCTCCGAGGGCTAATCGAAAGCAAACAAGAGAAGTTAAATTTGTCGGATTATTGACGGTAATTGCCGATAGCTGAATCTCATTATAGCGGTGTTGCCAGGCCATAGTTGAACTAGTGCCAATTCCCACTGCACCACCGCCATCGATCCCGATACTAAATTTAGGACTTAGTTGGGCAATTGATGGATAATTTTGGATAAAATTATCTAATTCTTGGACTAATGGACGAGTATCGATCAATTCTTGATAGTCAATTCCAGCCGTGGGACTGGACATGATATTACGCAGATGATCGATACTGGGATTATGGGCGGCTAACCCTAATTTTTGCAGGGTTTGAAATTCTTCTAAACTGGGGGATTTTTGCAGTCCGCGAATTTGCAGATTTGCCCGATTGGTAACTTGTATTGTCGTCTGCCATTGTTCGAGCCAAGTGGCGATCGCTTTTCCCTGTGGAAAATTGAGCCATCCACCGGGGGTGCGGAGACGAATTAAAAACCCATCCTGGGCAGCAGTTCCATAAAATAAACCGGGACAAGCATTTGCTTCAACTAACCAATTCACCGTTATTTGTTCTCCATGCGACGCAGAGAAGTAGTTAGAAAATTATTTGTCTATCTACCGATTAAAAGCTTGTAATTGGTATTCTGACTCGCAAGGAAAAAGGGAAGATGTACTCTTTTTACTTTTTACTTGATTACAGCTGCGGCACAGTACCAGAATTGCACTGGACTTTCCCAAAGACAAGTTTAAGGATCATACCACGTTTTCGGTTGAAACTCAGTATCGTTAAGAATTGCTACATTTTCACCCCTTTGTGCCAAGACAAATAAACCTTGACGATAAGCATATTTATCCGCTCCCTCTTCGATTTCAATGCCTGCTACTGCCCCATATAATTGTTTGTGGTTATATTCGGGAAAAAATTGCCTAAATTCTGTTAGATTCTTGATTAATTCTTTGACATCATCTACACTTAAACTACTTTTAACTTCCACTACTAGCACATGATTTTCATTAGTTACTAACACATCAATTTCTAAGGTTTTACCGTCGAGACGTTTTTTGACTCTTTGACTAACTTGATGTACGGGAATCTGACGATTTAAAAATAAAGTCTCACAAGCTGGGGCTACCATATTTTCGACAAAACGACCCCATTTACCCCCAAGATTACCAATTTCTTGACTGACTCTGGTAATTTGGCGATCGGTTTTTAAAGATTGTTCTTTGAGAATACGCTCGGTTTCTTGAAAGCGTCGCTCGGTTTCTTGAAAGCGTCGCTCGGTTTCTTGAAAGCATCTTTCTGTCTCTTTTTGAGCTTCTGCTAATTCGGCTAATAATTTCCAAACATCATCGGCGGTGGTGGTCATAAGTTTTCATCTGAATTAACTTGGCACTAACCCGATTATATCTTGTTTTTAAAGCCCCTACCACGTTTTCGGTTGAAACTCAGTATCGTTAAGAATTGCTACATTTTCACCCCTTTGTGCCAAGACAAATAAACCTTGACGATAGGCATATTTATCCGCTCCTTCTTCGATTTCAATGCCTGCTACTGCCCCATATAATTGTTTCTGGTTATATTCGGGGAAAAATTGCCTAAATTCTGTTAGATTCTTGATTAATTCTTTGACATCATCTACACTTAAACTACTTTTGACTTCCACTACTAGCACATGATTCTCATTAGTTACTAACACATCAATTTCTAGGGTTTTACCGTCGAGACGTTTTCTGACTCTTTGACTAACTTGATGTACGGGAATCTGACGATTTAAAAATAAAGTCTCACAAGCTGGGGCTACCATATTTTCGACAAAACGTCCCCATTTACCTCCAAGATTACCAATTTCTTTACTGAGTCTAGTAATTTGGCGATCGGTTTTTAAAGATTGTTCTTTGAGAATACGCTCGGTTTCTAAAGATTGTTCTTTGAGAACACGCTCGGTTTCTTGAAAGCGTCGCTCGGTTTCTTGAAAGCATCTTTCTGTCTCTTTTTGAGCTTCTACTAATTCGGCTAATAATCTCCAAACGTCATCGGCGGTGGTGGTCATAATTTTTCCTCTGAATTAACTTGACACTAAGCCGATTATATCTTGTTTGAAGGATAGAGCCTGATGGCAGATAATGAAATAGTAGCGATTTTTTTTAATATGGCGGATCGCAATTGTAAATCGAAATGGCTATCGATTATAGGAATTGGTGAAGATGGCTTAGAAGGGTTAAGTTCGGTGGGGCGAAGTCTGCTTTCTTTAGCATCAGTTATTGTCGGTGGTGAACGTCATCTGGCAATGTTACCCCCAGAGGATCAACGGCAAAAACTGCTCTGGACTTCTCCCATCCAAGACTCCATTAACGAGATTATCCGCCTTCGTGGTCAATCCGTCTGTGTTTTGGCTAGTGGTGATCCCATGTGCTACGGAATTGGTGTCACCCTCACCCGTCAGATTCCCCTTGAGGAAATGACGATTATTCCCTCTCCTTCTGCCTTCAGTCTTGCCTGTAGTCGTTTGGGTTGGTCCCTGAGTGAAGTGGAAACTTTGAGTTTGTGCGGTCGGCCCCCGGCTTGGTTGAATGGGGTGCTTTATCCCGGTGCTAAACTGCTGGTACTGAGTGCTGATGCCCAGACTCCGGCGATCGCTGCTCGGCTGCTCAGGGAGGGAGGTTTTGGCGAGAGTTCCATCACGGTTTTAGAACATCTAGGGGGAACCCTGGAACGCCACATTGAAGGCATCGCCAACGATTGGGAGTTTACAGAGCTGGCGGATCTAAATGTCATCGCCATTAGCTGCATTTCCTCTAATCCTCCTACCCTGGCACCGCGCCTTCCAGGACTGCCGGATTCTGCTTACCATCATGACGGACAGTTGACAAAAAGAGAAGTTCGTGCTATCACTCTGAGCAGATTGGCTCCCCTACCCGGACAATTGCTCTGGGATGTGGGGGCGGGTTGTGGTTCCATTGCCATTGAGTGGCTGCGGAGCGATCGCCGTTGCCAGGCTATTGCGATCGAACATCATCCCACCAGATTACAATACATTGCCGATAATGCCGCCGCCCTGGGAACGCCCCATCTGCAAATCGTCGCCGGAATCGCACCGAGCGCCTTGGAAGATTTACCGCAACCGGACGCTATTTTTATTGGTGGCGGTATCACCACACCCCACCTATTGGAAACCTGTTGGTTAGCCCTGCGCCCCGGGGGTCGTCTTGTTGCCAATACTGTTACAATTGAAAGCGAATTAGTTCTCTTGCAATGGCATAGTAAATTAGGAGGGGAACTGCTGCGAATTGGCATTGAAAAAGCCGAACCAGTCGGCAAGTTTTTAGGTTGGAAAGCCATGGCCCCCGTAACCCAGTGGACTGTTCTAAAACCGAGATTATAAATCCTTGATTTTCTCCTTGATCTCTCTTGTAAAAGCGGAACGATTAGCCAATAAACTGCAGGAATTAGGCATTAATCCTGACGAAATCTAAGTTTACCCCTTGATCTCACTTTTATTGCCGAGTATTTCAATTAAAGTTAACTCTATTGCTGGAAAGGATTCAATAAAAATAATTTCACCTCGATAATATTTCTGAATATCCTGATAACTACCCTGCAGCGGATGGCGATAAACTTCTAAACATTCTTCCTTGAGATTGACGATCCAAACTTCTTGAATATTTGCCTCTGCATAAAGAGGGATTTTAGTATAGCGATCATAATCGAGGGTAGAATCGGAAACTTCAATAATTAAATAGATATCTTGAGGACAAGGATAGGCAGCAACATAAAAATCTGATCGAGGTATTAGTAAACTTAAATCTGGTTCTGGTTGAGAATTATTATTTAATCTAATCGGGTTTTGCACTCCTAAGAGAATAAGATCACCGAATTTTCGATAAAATAACTGTGTTAATCTAGCTATACAGGCAGCATGACGGGTTCCCATCGGTGACATTTTGATAATTTCTCCTCGAATTAATTCGACTTTTTCATCGGGTTTGATTATTCCCTGGGTTGTCATTTTTTCGTATTCTTCCACCGTAAACTTACGAGTAATCAGTGATAAAGACATTTCAACTAAACTCCTACTTTCTCTTTATTCTATCTGGACAGCTTGCCAAGGGGTGAATTATCAGTATCAAAACAATTAATCAGGGGGATAAACTAACTTTTTGGGGACTTATACTGATTTTTCTAGAAAAATCATCGGTTGCCATGGCGACAAAACCGCTAGAGCTAACGTCTAGAAAGCTGGGGTCGGATCGAAACTGCCCCAAAAAAGCTACTATAGGTCAGTTGTCGATGTTAGAAAAAATAGCCGTTCCCATCAGGAACATTAAGTCGAGAAATTTTATGGTTAAGCGAAAACAGCCTTATAGTTTAATTTATCTGCTCACTCTGGTGATCGGTTTAGTGATTGCGATCGCACCTGACGGACAAGCACAAACCCCCGACTCTAACACTCCTGCCAGCGATCCTAACGAATTGAAACCCTTAAATCAAGCCGATAGTGTCCTGAGTCTTCAGGGGGGACAACGTTTAGTGGAAGAAGCGAACGCCGCTATTAATGCCGCTAAATACGATGTCGCTGTGGACAAACTCAATCAAGCGCGTCGGATTTTTAACCAACTATCTAACTATCATCTGCAATTAGCTAATAGTTTCTCAGGAATTGACCCGAAAGTATTCGATTCTCAGCGTCAAAGTGCTTTAAACACGGGACAACTGCGGGATGAAGCCACCTATCAGCTTGCTTTGGTCCATAGGGCGCAAAATCAGCCAGAATTGGCGGTTCCTTTGTTAATTCAGGTGATTCAATCCCAAAACCCCACCAGTGAATTAGGACAAAAAAGCTATCAACAACTCTACGAGATGGGATTTGTCAGCACACCTATCTCCGCACCGACTCCCACCTCGGCAACTCCTAACAACTCCCCCCCACGGCAGTAAATTTTGTCCCTATTGACGAGCTTTCGGTAAAAATGGGATCAGAGTATCTTTAATTGTTTTGAGGAGTTAAGATGGTTGACTTTCGCCAAGTAGAAGCGATGATTCAAGAACAAATCCCCGATGCACAAGTGATGATTCGGGATTTGACGGGAGGTGGCGATCATTTGGAAGCGGTGGTTATTTCTGGCGAATTTGCTGGCAAAACCCGCGTTAAACAGCATCAAATGGTTTATGGCGCTTTACAATCGGCACTGGCTACCGAAGCCATCCATGCTTTGGCATTAAAAACCTACACTCCCGACAGTTGGGCAGCAGAAAAATAACAGTTATCAGTTATCAGTTATCAGTTAGTTTTTTGGCTCTCTTAGGTTTGGTGGGCAAAATGTATTCTAAAATACATTCTTCCTAGCGAGCGAGTGGAAGGAACCACAAAGACACAAAGGACACAAAGATTGATCGATCCTCTGTAAGTTAAACTTATCACACAGAACCTAGAAGAGCCAACTACCCAATTCATAATTCATAATTCATAATTTCCACACCCCACACCCTACCCCCACGAAAAACTTTTTCAGCAACCCCTAATTACTCATGGTTAGTCCTTTACTGGAACCCTTTCGAGAAGCCTATCGCAATTTGGAACTTTTACCCCTGCGATCGGATAAAGAATTACAGCGTTTTGCTGTCAAATACGGCACAGAAATTATCGACGAATTAGAACAATTGGTCGAAGATAGTCCTTCGGAAGACGGAAAAATTATTCTAGCAGGACATCGGGGTTGTGGTAAGTCAACCCTACTCTATGAATTTAAAAGAAAGTTAGATGATCGCTATTTTGTTGTTTTCTTCTCGATCTCAGACACGATCGAAATGTCAGACGTAAATCATGTTAATATTTTATTCTCGATCGCCGTTCAGATGATGTCAGAAGCGGAAGCCCAAAATTTAACTATTAAAGATTCTATTAAAAAAAGCTTTTATCAATGGTTTGCTGAACAAATCTGCACGGAAACTAATCAAGCAGATGCCACTATCGAAACAGGTTTTAACTTTTCTACTTTACTAGCTCACATTAAAGGAATTCTCAAGATTAATTCGACTATTCGCGAGGAAATCAAACAAAAGTATGAGCGGAGAATTACCGATTTAGTTGCCCAAATTAACATTATAGCTAGTGCGATCGAGTCCCAAAGTCAGAAAAAAATCTTAGTAATTGTTGATGACATTGATAAAATTGACTTAGCACAGGTAAGGGATATTTTTCAATCCCATATTAAAGCGATTATGTTGCCCGGTTTTCGGATTATTATGACTATTCCGATCGCCGCTTTAAGAGAGGTAGCTTTAAAGGCAACTCTCCAAACAGAAACCAACGATCAGATCGTGCAAATGCCTGTATATAAACTCTTTAAACAGGGAGAAATTAATTCACCTAATGCTATACCCGATCCGCAAATTATTGCCACTTTAACCGAGATTATCACTAAGCGCATCGATCCCGCTTTAATCGATCCTGACACCCTCGAAAAAATTTGTCTTTATAGTGGGGGAGTGTTACGAGAATTAATTCGCATTACTAATGATTGCTGTCGGGTTTGTTTGCGATCGGTTCGTCGTTATCCCGATGATAATACCCTAAAAATTAATCAAGCTGTTTTAGAACAATCAATCACAGAACTTAGTCTCGATTTTGCTGAAAGTATCGGTACAGCAGATGAGGAAATTATTAAAACTGTTTATGAAAAGTTAAAACCGAAGGATCTCAAGGATCAAAATTTTCTAGATCTTTTGCATGGTTTATATATTTTGGAATACCGCAATGGCGATTTGTGGTATAACGTGCATCCGATTGTGGTTGAGTTAATGAAAAAAAGAGGAACAATTTGAATGGTATATTATGACTGATGACACATCTTCAATTATCGACCAAAATGAAAGAGAATACGAAGGTTTAATCGTGTCTCTAGAGGCAAATCAAGAGAGATTAAATATATTGATTTGTGTGTGTGATCAGGAAAAATTGCGAGAAGAAATTATTGATCGCTATAGCAAAGAATTAGAACCAGTAATCCCTTGTTATCGGATTGATTTAGATCAAAAAGAACCGAGTTTAAGAGCAGCAATTGCTAGTTTAGTCTCCAGAAAACCAGAGTTATTACAAAGCAAAAACGCTGTGATCACAACCACAGGAGTGGAAAAATTACACTCGATCGAATGGCAACAGGAAAAATCGGAACTAGATAAATTTTTTGGTTATCTGCAATGGACAAGGGAAGGATTGCGAGAATTTCCCTATTCCATTGTTCTTTGGGTAACAAGCACAGTGGAGGTAAATTTACGCAAAAAGTCCCCCGATTTTTGGAGTTGGAGAAAAGGAGTTTTTCGCTTTATTTCTCCTCCAAGTAACTTTTTACCTTGTCAGGAATTTTTACCAATTTTACAATCTTTTGACGAAATTACTATAGATAAAGATATTCCTTCAATCTCTAAGGAAGACTTGTTAGAACTAATCGAGCAAATCGAGGTAAATAAAGGCAAAAAAGAGCCAAGACTAGCGAGTTTATATGCCAGTTTAGCTAAGATTTATAACCTTCGTTTATTAAATCTGCCATTGTCAGATTATCGTCAGGAACAACAGCTTGCGATCGAGTATTATCAAAAAGCGATCGATTTACAAAAAGAGTTAAATCTAGAACTTGATTTAGTTGCGAGTCTCGACTCATTAGCAGGTATTTACTATTTTCTAGGAGAATACCAAAAAGCGATCGAGTTTTGTCAACAGTCCTTAGCAATCACACGGGAAATCGGTGATCGGGGGGGTGAAGCGAATTCCTACAATAATTTAGGCAATGTTTACTATTCCCTAGGAGAATACCAAAAAGCGATCGAGTTTCATCAACAGTCCTTAGCAATCTTTCGGGAAATCGGTGATCGGGGGGGTGAAGCGTATTCCTACAATAATTTAGGCAATGCTTACAATTCCCTAGGAGAATACCAAA
>NZ_JADBUP010000074.1:0-115318 GCF_020245605.1 Microcystis sp. M061S2
CGGTAGTGTTGACAACACTATCAAACTCTGGAATGTAGAAACAGGCCAAGAAATCCGCACCCTCAAGGGGCATGATAGCACTGTCTATAGCGTTAATTTTAGTCCCGACGGCAAGACTTTAGTGAGCGGTAGTGTTGACAAGACTATCAAACTCTGGAATGTAGAAACAGGCAAACTCTGGGATGTAGAAACAGGCGAAGAAATCCTCACCCTCAAAGGGCATGATAGCGCTGTCATAAGCGTTAATTTTAGTCCCGACGGCAAGACTTTAGTGAGCGGTAGTGTTGACAAGACTATCAAACTCTGGAATGTAGAAACAGGCCAAGAAATCCGCACCCTCAAGGGGCATGATGAGCTTGTCACAAGCGTTAATTTTAGTCCCGACGGCAAGACTTTGGTGAGCGGTAGTTGGGACAAGACTATCAAACTCTGGAATGTAGAAACAGGCCAAGAAATCCGCACCCTCAAGGGGCATGATAACCATGTCACAAGCGTTAATTTTAGTCCCGACGGCAAGACTTTAGTGAGCGGTAGTTGGGACAAGACTATCAAACTCTGGAATGTAGAAACAGGCAAAGAAATCCGCACCCTCAAGGGGCATGATAGCGCTGTCTATAGCGTTAATTTTAGTCCCGACGGCAAGACTTTAGTGAGCGGTAGTGTTGACAAGACTATCAAACTCTGGAATGTAGAAACAGGCCAAGAAATCCGCACCCTCAAGGGGCATGATGATCTTGTCACAAGCGTTAATTTTAGTCCCGACGGCAAGACTTTGGTGAGCGGTAGTTGGGACAAGACTATCAAACTATGGAATGTAGAAACAGGCCAAGAAATCCGCACCCTCAAGGGGCATGATAGCGCTGTCTATAGCGTTAATTTTAGTCCCGACGGCAAGACTTTGGTGAGCGGTAGTGCTGACAACACTATCAAACTCTGGAATCTTGGGACAGACTGGGGTTTAAGTGATTTAATGGGGCGTAGTTGCGATTGGGTGCGGGCTTATTTGCACAATCCTAATTCTGATGTTAAGGAGGAGGATAGGGGTTTGTGTGATGGGATTTGATCCCCCCCTGCCCCCCTTAAAAAGGGGGGAGAATTTAGTATCTGGGGAAATTTATCTAAATTTCGTTAAAATTATGATAGAAGGAATCGATCAGAAAAATGATGAATGAAAACTACCCGCTACTTTGAAGAACAAGTCTTGGTCAAAAGACCCTATCTTAAGCGAGAATGGTGTCAACAGGCTATCCAGAATCCAGTTAGACGAGAAATAGAACCAAATGGACGCATTCGTCATTGGTTATACATTCCCGAATTAGGAAAATACTTGCGAGTTGTCACTCTAGATGATGGAGAAACCATTCATAACGCCTTCCCAGATCGTAACTTTAAGGAGTAAAAAATGAAATTTAGTTATTATCCTGAAACCGATTCTCTATACATTAGCCTATCAGAAAAAACAAGCACCGATTCTCAAGAAATCGCCCCTGATATTGTTTTAGATTTTGATAGCGAAGGAAAATTAGTTGGAATTGATATTGATCAAGCTAGTCAAATTGTTGATTTAACTCGTTTAGAAACTGAATCTTTCCCCCTTAATTCTGTTATTTTAGCTCAATCAAAATAGTCTATATTAGAATCAAATAGCCAAAGAGATAACAAGGGCTAAAATCTCCATTTCTTTACCCGATGAACTGGTTAATTACCTAAACCAGAAAGTAGAAGATAAAAGCATTTTCATCGCCTCAATTTTACAACAATGGCGACAACAACAAGAAGCAGAAGAACTCGCCCAAGCTTTTTTAGCAGTAGATGAACTAGAATTAGGATGGACTGACGAATGGCAAACAGCAGCGATTATCGACTCGGAAGCATTATGGCTGAAGTAAAACTGAGTTCTAAACATCTAAACTCCTTAAAAAAATTTATTGAAGACGCATTAACCGAAAGACTGCAAGAACTTCAAGAAGGAATTAAGCGCACCCAAGAACGAATAACTTTTTTTGAAAATAAGTAGCTGGTTATAATTAAATTAAAAATGGATTTTAGCTTCGATCCCCCCTGCCCCCCTTGATAAGGGGGGTGCCGATAGGCGGGGGGATCCCCCCTTAATCCCCCCTTAATAAGGGGGGCATCTGATGATTTTTAACGCCTACCTACTTAAGTATCAAATGCAGACACAAGAATTTCTCAGACGATTTGAAAACAATGAATTGCAGCATACCTTAGACTTTGATGAATGGATGGGAGAAGCTTGGATGCTAGAAGCTTTACTGCAAGACAAAGAAGAAATTGAGGAGATAGAATTTGTTGATTAATGACTATTTTCAAGAGATTAGACATCTCATTGAAGCTTGTCCAATAGTTCAATCTTATAACCTCATTACTGATAGTAGAAGTCTTTATGTAGGGTTTGCTGAAAAAGTAGGGGCGAAGCATTCGGATAGAAAATCTCTGGTTTCACCGATAGGTTATTGCCCGAATGCTTCGCCCCTACAGGACGCGGGCCGATGAAGATGCAAGGTTTTGAACGACGATTCTCTCAAAATCTTGCACCTGTTTCGCTCGTAAAGCCACAAATTTGACAGAAAAGAATTTGATTCGTCGGGTTGATAAGGATATACAGTTCGGGTTTATAATGATAAAAGTTTATGCTTAGAAAATTAATTAGGGCTGGCTGAAAAAGTAGGGGCGAAGCATTCGGATAGGAAATCTACGGTTTCAGCGATAGGTTATGCCCGAATGCTTCGCCCCTACAGGACGCGGGCCGATGAAGACGCAAGGTTTTGAACGACGATTCTCTCAAAATTTTGCACCTGTTTCGCGAGAAAAGCCACAAATTTGACAGAAAAGAATTTGATTCGTCGGGTTGAGAAGGATATACAGTTCGGGTTTATAATGATAAAAGTTTATGCTCAGAAAATTAATTAGGGCTGGCTGAAAAAGTAGGGGCGAAGCATTCGGATAGGAAATCTACGGTTTCAGCGATAGGTTATGCCCGAATGCTTCGCCCCGAAGATGCAAGGTTTTCAACCACGATTCTCTCAAAATCTTGCACCTGTTTCGCAAAATAGGCCCCTAAAACCCTTACCTCGTCTATATTTCACATTTATTCAGCAAGCCCTAATTACACTCTTTAAAAAAGTTTCTTTATTTCGACAGTAGCTGTCAGTATCTCTCGTAATTGTAGCGTTTAGAAATGCCTAATCTTAACCAATTAACCAAGCGAGAAGGTATGAGCAACCCTTCTCGCTTTATTATAACTAAACCAACGCCTCCACAGCTTGCGGAACTACTGCCGTCTCGGTCGTGGTCGTGGGATTTTCCCCTAGGTAAATTCCCAAAGAACGGGCTGTTTTGACGATAAAACCATTAGGATCCACGGGATAGGCACAGCGATGCTCTTGATGACATTGTTTGATAATTTTGATCACTGGTTTCAGGGGCAAACTACGCACTTGTCCCCCGCGCCAAATCACCACGCGATCGAGTTTTCCCTGTTCAATTAATTCTACGGCCTTAATGCCGAAAGCCGTGGCTAACAGTCGATCCATGGCCAAAGGAGGACGACTTCTTTGCAGGTGTCCCAAAGACATGGCCCGCACATCCATGGAATTGAGATAACAGAAGACGGGATCGGTAACGCACAAAGAGCGAGTTTTGTCAAATATTAATTTTTCTAAATAATCGGCAATATACTTCTCTTTTTGGTTATCTTCGTTTTTAACACCCTCAGAAATCACAATAAGAGCGAATTTACGACCTTGAGCGCGTAATTGTGCCAAATGACGACAACAACCGTCGATAATTGCGGGAGTGAGAGCCGGGGTTAATTCGGGAATAAAAATCGCATCGGCCCCCCCGGCAATTCCGGCATGAAGGGCTAAATGACCGGCATCTCTACCCATCACCTGCACAATCATCACCCTTTCGTGACTAGCGGCGGTAAAGGTGAGATCATACAAAGCTTGAGTAACGATATCGACGGCAGTGGTAAAACCGACTGCCCATTCCGTATAGGGAACGTCATTATCGATGGTTTTGGGAACCGCGATAATATTCCAATTGCCTTTCTGGGCGAGATCGTAGATGATATCGATGCTCCCATCGCCCCCGACGACGATCAGGGCATCTAATCCCAGCATTTCGTATCCTTGCAGGATTTTCGTGGCAATTTCTGGGTTTTCGGGATGTCCTTTGCTCAAAGAACCCAAAACACTACCACTAAGAAACTGCAAAACGTCTAATCCTTTCAAGACCCCGGGTAGGTTATAGCCATGCTGAGTCAGGATCAAATCTTCGGGGTGATATTTTCCCTCGGCAATCTGCATAAAACCGTCGGTCCCGTAGGGAATGCCGTACACATCCCAACCCTTGAGTTTTGATGATTTCACCACGGCACGAATTACCGCGTTTAACCCTGGGCAATCGCCACCACTGGTCAGAATGCCGATTTTTTTCTTTTGATTCTCGTTCATGGTTATATCCTCCAGGATTTTTTTTTCGTTGTCGGGAGTCAGTATTAAGGAGTCAGGAGTCGGGAGTCAGGAGATTATTTTTATTTATTCTCCCTGCTCCCCACTCCCCAATTCATAATTCATAATTCATAATTTCCCACTCCCCACTTTTATTTACTGGTGGTTTGAAAACGTTTCCAAACAGGTTCGTAACTTTGCAGAGCTTTCATGTACTGTACCCGTTCAAAAGCAGTGGGATCTGGGCAATTCATTTGACTCATACTGCCAATTAACTGCTCGATCGATTCATACTCATTTTCTTCCAACCAATGCAATAAACCCTGTTCGATCTTGATAATTTCCTCCAAACCGTGGCGTAATAAAACACTAACTAACATAGTCACTTTTGCCCCCACCATCATCATTTTGATCACGTCGATGGCGTTATGAATACCACTGGTAGCGGCAAAATCCGTCGGTACACGACCGTAAAGCATGGCAATCCAGCGCAGGGGTAAACGCATCGCTTGGGGATTACTGAGGATAATATTGGGGTGAACATCTAAGGTTTCTAAGTCGATATCCGGCTGATAGAAACGGTTAAATAATACCAACCCATCGGCCCCTGCTTCCGCTAATTGTTTAGCCATATTGGCCGTATTGCTAAAGTAGGGACTTAACTTCATCGAGACGGGAATCGATACCTCCGATTTGACAATTTTGAGGATATCAATATAGTTTTGTTCGACGTGATTTCCGGTTAATTCCAGGTCGTTGGGAACATAATAAACATTCAACTCCAAAGCATCAGCGCCCGCTTGTTGAATTTGAATGGCATACTCCAACCATCCCCCAGAGGTCTCACCGTTGAGACTGGCAATAATGGGAATATCGACCATTTCTTTGGCTTTGCGAATATGGTTGAGATATTCGTCGGAACCAACGTGAAAAACCTCCGGTTCGGGAAAATAAGTCAAAGCTTCCGCAAAACTCTCGGCTCCGTGGGTAAAATGATGGTGTAAAGCCAGTCTTTCGTGTTTAATCTGCTCCTCGAAAAAGGAGTGTAAAACCACGGCAGCGGCCCCAAAGTCTTCCATTCTCTTGATATTGTCGATATCCTCGCTCAAGGGTGCGGCCGCACCGATGACTAGCGGCGATCGCAATTGTAAACCCATGTAGGTAGTGTGTAGATTCATAACTATTCGTTGCTCCCTGTACCTTTTGCTGCTAAATACTGATACATTTGCCAGCGCGTATCCACATCTGCTTGTGCTTCTTTGAGCAGACGTTTAGCTTCCTCCGGCTTACTGGTGGCCAACATCTTAAAGCGATTCTCCGAGTAGAGAGTTTGCGCTACGGTAAGCTTAGGCGCACGGCTGTCCAATTGTAGGGGATTTTTGCCTTCTTTAGCTAAATCGGGATGATAACGGTACATTAACCAGCGACCGCTTTCCACCACTTCTTTTTGATGGTTCATGGCGGTGGTCATGTTGATCCCGTGAGCAATACAGTGAGAATAGGCGATAATTAACGATGGCCCGTTGTAAGCTTCCGCTTCTAGGAAAGCTTTGATAGTTTGCTCGTTTTTTGCCCCCATAGCCACGCTGGCCACATAGACGTTACCGTAGGTCATGGCCATTAAACCGAGGTCTTTTTTCGGTCCTGGTTTGCCACCAGAAGCAAATTTAGCTACGGCGGCCCGAGGAGTAGCTTTCGAGGCCTGGCCGCCCGTATTCGAGTAAACTTCCGTATCCATGACCAAAATATTCACATTGCGACCACTGGCTAAAACGTGATCTAAGCCACCATAACCGATGTCGTAGGCCCAACCGTCACCCCCGACAATCCAGACGCTTTTCTTGACCAGATAATCGGCCACGGATAACAACATTTTCACCTGCGTGGTCGGGGTTAATTGCCCTAAACGGGATTTTAAGGCCTCTACCCGATGCCGTTGTTCGTAAATTTCCGCTTCATCGACTTGGTGACAATTGAGAATATCTGCCGCTAGACTTTCTCCGATTTCACTAGCGAGGGTTCCTAACAGTTCGGCGGCAAATTCTGCCTGTTTATCGATGGAAACTCGGAATCCTAAGCCAAATTCGGCATTATCTTCAAAGAGGGAATTCGACCAAGCTGGACCGCGACCTTCGGCGTTAACTGCCCAGGGTGTTGTCGGTAAATTACCTCCGTAGATAGATGAACAACCGGTGGCATTAGCCACTATCATGCGATCGCCAAATAGCTGACTGACTAATTTAACGTAGGGAGTCTCACCACAACCGGCACAAGCGCCGGAAAACTCAAAGAGAGGTTCCTGCATTTGCTGATGGTTAATTTTATTGAGATTTAGGCTTAATCGGTCTGGATTAGGCAAATTAAGGAAGAAATCCCAGTTAACTCGTTCCTGTTCCCGCAGGGGCAATTGGGGAGCCATATTAATCGCTCTTAGACGTGGTTGCGATTTGTTTTTAGCGGGGCAAACATCAACACAGAGACCGCAACCGGTACAATCTTCGGCGGCCACTTGGATGGTGAATTTTAGCCCTTTCCAGTCGTGATCCTTGGCATTAGCGACTTTAAAGGTTTCCGGGGCCGTGGCTAATTCGGCCTCATCATAGACTTTCGAGCGAATAACGGCGTGGGGACAAACGAGAACGCATTTACCGCACTGAACACAGACATCCGCATCCCAAACGGGGATTTCTTGGGCAATATTGCGTTTTTCCCATTGGCTAGTGGCGGTGGGATAGGTCCCATCGTTGGGAAGGGCGCTAACGGGCAATTCATCCCCGTGACGGGCGATAATTTTGCCGAGGACTTCTCGGACGAAAGCGGGTGCAGTGTCGGGAATTGGTGGTCTTAATTCAAAAGCTTCAGGGGTGACAGTGGCGGGAATTGGGACTTGATAGAGGTGTTCTAGGGCAGAATCCACAGCTTTGATGTTCATCTGCACGATTTCTTCGCCTTTCTTGCCGTAGGTCTTGCGGATAGCTTTTTTGATTTGTGCGATCGCCTCTTCCCGCGACAAAACCCCCGCTAGGGCAAAGAAACACACCTGCATGACGGTATTAATCCGACTGCCCATCCCCGCTTCTTTGGCTACTTGAGTGGCATTAATTGTATAAACTTGCAGATTTTTGTCGATGATAGTTTGCTGGAGATGGCGGGGTAAGTGACTAAACACCTCCTCCGGTGGATAGGGACTATTCAGGAGAAAAATTGAGTTCGATTTAGCGGTTTCTAGCAGGTCAAATTGTTCGACAAATTCCCACTGATGACAGGCGATAAAGTTAGCATCGGTGATTAAATAGGTAGAGCGAATCGGATGGGGTCCAAAGCGTAGGTGAGAAACGGTGACAGACCCAGATTTTTTGGAATCATAGACGAAATAACCCTGGGCATAATTATCAGTATCTTCACCGATGATTTTAATTGAATTTTTGTTAGCTCCCACCGTACCATCGGAACCTAAACCGTAGAAAACCGCCCGCACTACTTCGTCCGGTTCGGTGGAAAAACTGCGGTCATATTCCAGACTGGAAAAGGTAAGATCATCAACGATACCAATAGTGAAGTGATTTTTCGGTTTGTCGAGACTTAAGTTATCAAATATACCAGCAATCATGGCTGGAGTAAATTCTTTGGAAGATAAACCGTAGCGTCCTCCCACAATTTTCGGCAGCTTGCCTTCGTACTCTTCCATAAAGGCATTTACCACGTCTAAATATAGCGGATCGCCCCCAGCACCGGGTTCTTTACAGCGATCTAAAACGGCTATTTTTTTCACCGTGGTGGGCAGAGCTGCCAGTAATTTTTCGGCGGCAAAGGGACGATAGAGACGAACTTTTAAAACCCCAACTTTAGCCCCATTTTGATTGAGATAATCGACGGTTTCATGGACGGTTTCCCCTCCCGATCCCATTAACATAATCACTCTTTCGGCATCGGGCGCACCGTGGTATTCATAGAGATGGTATTGCCGTCCTGTTAATTGGGCAAAACGATCCATAATTTTTTGAGTGATATCGGGACAAGCATGATAGAAAGGATTGACGCTTTCCCTTGCCTGGAAATAAACATCGGGATTTTGTGCCGTGCCTCGTAAAACCGGTCGATCGGGAGTTAAAGCCCTTTGACGATGGGCAATAATTAGGTCTTCATCGATCAGTTCTTTGAGAGTTTCATCGCTAATTAATTCGACTTTTTGCACCTCATGACTGGTACGAAACCCATCAAAAAAGTGCAGAAAAGGAATCCGCGTTTCTAGGGTGGTAGCCGTGGCAATAGCCGCCAGATCTTGAGCTTCTTGAACGGAATTAGCCGCTAACATAGCCCACCCCGTACTTCTGGCAGACATGACATCACTATGATCCCCAAAAATTGACAACCCTTGGGCTGCTAAAGCACGGGCCGCCACATGAACCACTGAAGAGGTTAATTCCCCCGCAATTTTGTAGAAGTTGGGGAGCATTAATAATAATCCCTGCGAGGAAGTGAAAGTAGTAGTTAAAGAGCCTGTTTGTAGCGCTCCGTGCAGGGTTCCCGCTGCCCCACCTTCGCTCTGCATTTCGATTACGGAAGGAATGGTTCCCCAGAGATTAGCTCTGCGTTCGGCTGCCCAACTATCGGACCATTCACCCATAGGCGAGGAGGGAGTGATAGGATAAATAGCGATTACTTCACTGAGACGATAGGCAACGCGTGCAACAGCTTCGTTACCGTCTATGGTTGCATAGGTTTTTGTGGTCATGTGTTCCCCTTAGTTTTTACGATATTTGTCGGGATTTTAAGTTTTTTTACGGCTCAATTTCGCACTAAATATCCTCTCGTTTCCCTGACAACCGAAGGATCTTCTTTGAGCGTCGCTTTTGACTCCCTATCTACTATTGGACGCTTACGGCAGACAGGCTTAAGTAGAGCGATTTTTCTGTCTCCACCTCGATCATTATCCAGATTCTTGGCTTTCTAGCAATTCGTTATTTTTTCTTAATACGCTGCTGAGTTTGCCAGCAACCGACACTGGGATTAATTAATATTGAGAATTGATAAGTAATCGTGCAGAATTAATTTCCTAAATTTTTGATTTTTGCCAGCGGTCTCAATAACCAGTTGATTTAGTCGGCCGATGAAGTTAAGATGTACTAGGTTGAACACAAATGAACTAAAGTACAAATTATCTTAACCCAAGGATAGGAAAATAGATCATGACTAACCTCGAAACCCTTACTCAAGCGCAACAGGAGTTGTACGACTGGCTAATTGAGTATATTCGCACTACTCAACACGCCCCTTCCATCCGGCAAATGATGCGAGCGATGAATTTACGCTCTCCCGCACCGATTCAAAGCCGTTTAGAACGTTTACGCGCCAAAGGCTATATTGATTGGACAGAAGGAAAAGCACGCACCCTGCGGATTCTCAAACAACCAGTGCAAGGTTTACCGGTTCTAGGTGCGATCGCTGCAGGTGGTTTAGTGGAACCCTTCACCGATGTGGAAGAAAAACTCGATCTTTCTAACCTGTTGCAACGCAGTCAAGACTGTTATGCTCTGCGGGTTTCTGGAGACAGTATGATCGAGGACCATATTGCCGATGGGGATCTGGTGATTATGCGTTCTCTCACCGGCAATGAAGCGGTGTCCAATGGGGAAATCGTCGCCGCTAGAGTGGAAGGCCACGGCACTACTTTAAAACGTTTCTACCAAGAAGGAGAAATCATCACTCTCCAACCCTCCAATCAAAAATATCAACCAATTACAGCCAATACCGAACAAGTACAAGTACAAGGGGTTTTGGTTGGTGTTTGGCGCGGTTATTAGCCAAAACTGGGGCGCACTTAAGCGCCCCGATAATTTGACTTTTGTTCTGCTGGCTTTTTTTTAGTTTGTCATCGAGTCCTTCGCTCTGGGAAAAGAATCGGGTTGGCAGACATAGGATAATATAAGGGTTTTAGCCTATCCCGAACTCAGATGTCTTAACTTTTATGCCCAAAAAACAGAAATATCCCCATCTCTTGGGATCAAAATGGACGGCAAAACAAAAAACATGGGGCTGGCGACATTTTCAAGTGGTCAATCGTCAAAATCGCGGTCAATGGGTTTTTGCCGAATTAGTCGCTTCCTGCGATCCGACTGTCCGCTTCTGGATTAATGCTAAACAGTTGCAAGACGCGAATCTCTGGCAATCAGGTTGGCAAACCCTAACGGAAATGAACCAACCGGACAGCGCCGACGAGATTATTGTTAATTAAGTAGGTAGGCGTTAAAAATTATCAGATGCCCCCCTTATTAAGGGGGGATTAAGGGGGGATCGAACCTAAAATCAATTTTTAATTTAATTATAACCAGCTACTTAAATGCAGTACAGCCTATTGCTGTTCCATAAAAGTCCGCACCGTACCATCGGAACCAAGAACCAGACGCAATTGGGGATTACCGGGGATATCGAGGGGAGAAACGAAAGGTTGATTGAGCAGGGGCATATTAGTGCGATCGAGATAGATTTTCGCCGCCTGTCCCAGGGGAATAATCTGTTTTAGGGAACCATCCTGATTTAAGACCAAACGGTACTCTAGAGTATGCTTGAGACTTTCTGGCGGTTGCCAACGGGATTGAAAATATTCTCTGGTTTCTGCCACTTGGGGAATTGTATCTAGTAAATTCGTCTCTGGGGCTTTAGCGATGCTTGTGGGCGGTTTGGGGTCTAAATTGACATTTTCAGGGTTAATAGGGCTTAGAGGCGGTAAATTGGGCAATTTTGGCGGTGCTGGAGTCGGATTCATCGTGGTGGGGGGAAGATTTGCCAGTGCATTTGTACCCTGAGCGCTGGTGACGGGGGGGGCAGTAATCGGGATGTTCTGATTATTCGGTTCAATTATGATCGCCGTGCCGCCAGGGAGCGAACCTGTGACTGGTGGCGGCGGTAAAGTGGACGGCGGAATCACTAGGGGGACGCTAGAGGGGCGCACTGGGGCTGGAACGGTTGCCACGGGTGGCGGTGGCGGTAAAGGGGTTTTATTGCCCAAATTTGCCGGTAACTGCGGGTTTGGGGCGGCTGTTCCCGTGGGGGGTAAAGGCAGCGTTGGCAAGGGTTGGGGAATCTTGGCGCTATTGGGATCGGTGGTTAAATCATTGTTGACTGCTTGTTGCTGTTGATAAAATGCGATCGCTATTCCCCCGATAGTTATTAGGGCTGAGGCGATTAATCCCGTCCACATCAGGGCATTTTTTCGAGTTTTCTGGCGAATTAATGGGGGTATTAGGGGGCTTTCATGGTTATATTCCCCTAAAGCATTGGCTAGATCGAATAATTGCGATGTGGTTAATTCGATCTCCTGTTTATCTTGATCGGTTAGCAGGGAACCTAAAAATAATTGATGCTGGAGAAGTCCCTGACAATGGAGAGAGGGTAAGGAGGGAAGATGACTTTCGGGGGAACCACTAGCCACGAAAGAGAGGCTAGAAACAGGACTAGAGAGTAAATTCTGCACATAATTAGCGACAATTTCCCCTAGGAGTTGTAATTGTGTGCGATCGCCTTTGATCGTCACCTGTTTTTCCTCACTCAATCTAGGATCATCAAAGCGCAATTGAAAGTGGGCATCGTTTAAGACATTTTTACCTAGCCAAACCGCTAGAGGCGAACTATTTCCCCAAATTTCTAGGGTACAGGTGGGGGGTGTATATTTGCGAATTAGATTACTCATTTTTAGTTATCGGTGGGAATTATGAATTATGAATTATGAATTATGAATTATGAACTGGGAAGCTTTTTTTCAGTGTTGCCAAAGGCACGGCGTAGCCGTCCAGTAAACAGTAAACAGTAATCAGTGAACTGAAAACTTACATCTGATAACTTACATCTGATAACTGATAACTGATAGCCTTTTTACTTTTTACTTGCCAAAAGGGTGTGCCAGAGAAGGAGATGACTGCGGGGGCTGCTGTAGAACAATAAATCGATTAATAATTTCCAAGCTAGGGAAGTTAAGCTAGAATCAATGAGATTATTTTCCGATATTTCTGGGTATTTTAAGCGAAAATTATCAATATAATTGCCCAAAAGCGTGGTTTTGACCGGTTCTTCTCCTTGAGTTCCCACTTGTTCCAAGAGAATTACAGCGCGACGGATTAACTCTTGCTTTTTTTGGGCTAGATGACAGAGGAGGAGAACTAGAGAACGGATGTCCGCTAGGGAAAGTTTTGACTGGGGTTGCCAGTGGTGGGCAACTAGGCGATCGCTTGTATCTGCATCTAAGGCTAATTCTTGGGCTGCTTGGGTGATAGACTCGGAGTCTAAATTAGCTAGAGAGACTAAAGCCGCCAAAATCAGGTTTAAATAGCTATTAATACTCTCTAACTGCTCGTTACTGGGTGAGATAGCTAGGGGTAAATCCTCACCCGTGGAGGACTCGGCAGACTGAGGCATAGTCAAGGACATAGATAATAAGGAATTGCCAGCAGAAAAACTTGGGTTTAGGAGAAAAAATCACTGGTTCTAAAGTGTCATAATAATTGAGATTGTTCTTTTCTTGCACGTCCGCTCACCGATTGCCTCCCACCCAATGAGTTTAGAATCCGCTACCGATGAAGTCATTAAGCAAAATTTGGAACAATTTCTAATTGTTTTGTCCGTTTCCTTGAGTGTGGCCACGGTTTCGAGGATTTTTAGCTGGTTTCGCCAAATTCCTTACACCCTATTGTTAGTGATAGTCGGTTTAGGTTTAGCCTTTATCGATATCCGTCTGGTGAACCTATCCCCCGAACTGATTCTAGAAATTTTTCTGCCCCCTTTGCTATTTGAAGCCGCTTGGAATACGCGCTGGCGAGATCTGAAGGATAATTGGATTCCCGTCAGTCTTTTCGCTATTGTCGGCGTAATTATCTCGATTTTCGGGGTTGGTTTTACCCTAGATGAATTGACCAATTTACCCCTATTTACGGCCTTATTAGTGGGTGCGAGCCTTTCTTCTACGGATCCCGTCGCTGTTGTCGCTCTTTTTCGCGAATTAGGGGCCAGTAAAAACCTCACCGTGCTTTTGGAAGGGGAAAGCTTATTTAATGATGGGGTTGCTGTCGTCGCTTTCGCTCTTTTGGTGGAAATTCCCCTCGGTGCTAGTGGTCTATCCTTGGAGACAACCATTAGCCGGATTGCCGCTTTTATCGGTATCGGGGTGGCAGTGGGTTGTTTAGTGGGTTTTGGTATCTCCTATCTGACTCAACGTCTGGATTTACCCCTAGTGGAACAGTCTTTAACTCTTGTGTCCGCCTACGGTGCTTATCTATTAACCGAGGAGTTTGGGGGTTCGGGGGTAATCGGAGTGGTGACTACGGGGATTATTTTGGGTAATTTTGGCTCTCGAATTAGTATGAGTCCCCGTACCCGCCTATTAGTCACGCAATTCTGGGAGTTTCTCGCTTTTTTTGTCAATTCGATCGTTTTTCTCCTCATCGGCGATCAGATCCGTCTCTCCAGTTTAGCCGATAATCTCAATTTAATTTTTATCACGATCGCCGCCGTAGTAGCAGCCCGTTTTTTGGCTACCTTTGCTTTGGCAACTGTTAGTAATGCCTTGATGGAAACTAAAATTAATTGGCGGGAAAAAACGGTTTTATGGTGGGGAGGTTTGCGCGGTTCCGTTTCTATTGCCCTAGCTTTAAGTGTGCCGGTTATTTTTCCCAATCGTCAGGATATCATCGATATCGTCTTCGGAGTTGTTCTCTTTACCCTTTTGGTTCAGGGATTAACTATTCAAACTTTCCTATCGAGATTAGACTTGATCGGTGATCAACCAATTCGAGAAAACTATGCGGAACTTTTAGCCCGACGGGTAGCTTTAAAAAGAGTTTTAGACTATCTTTCTAAATTAGATAAATCTCCCGATGTTGCCCCAGAATTCTTTAGTTATGAGCAGCATCTTGTCAAAGAAAAGTTAAAGACCGTAGAAGCGGAAATACAATCTCTCAACGATAGTTATCCCCAATTACAGCTATTAACAATGGAACAACTTCGGGAAACCCTCCTAGATATCGAAGCTGATACCTACGCTGAATTTATTCGATCTGGCCGTTTAACTAGCAATTTATCCCCCGTCCTCCAAGAAATTCTCGCTGAAAGTAAAATTAGTGAACAGTAGGACTATTTTGGGGTATATACAATCAATCTCAATTCTCCTAACGATCAACGACTGGGTTTTATGACAAAAACCCCTCCAATTAATGAAGGGGTTTTTGTGGGGTTTTATGGGGGATTTTAGGAGACTTTTGTAGTTTCTTTTTCAGTGGATTGGGAGGGTTTTAGTTTGCGTTTGAGGGTGGAAGCTGCGCCAAGTGTTCCGAGTGCGAGGAGGCCGAGGGTTGAGGTTGGTTCAGGTACTTTTGTTGAAGCTGCAATTGATTGAAGTTCAAGCGTGGACTCGAAGGACTGATTGTTACGGATTAGATTTGTGACAGGGATTGACGTTCGTCCAAAAAGTTCAGGTGGGGAGTGTGGATTATCAGCTATAAAGCTGATATAATCTTGGATAAATTGAGATGACAAATTAAAGTCAGTAATCTCAAGTCCGCCGAAAATATTATTGCCGAAAGGGGATAAGGCTTCGTCGTCAATTAGGAGACTGGGAATATCCGCAGTCAGAAAGTTTTGTCCATTTTTCGATATAGTTAGAATCCCGTTCTTGAATAGAAAGCCGTTTCCAATCGGTCCACTTAGTGTTAAATCTGTTACACTCATCGTCGCTCCAATTATTGGATCACTAACGAACATAGGGTCGAAAGTTTCGTTACCTACAAGGTTAGCAAAGTTGAATGTAACATCTGTGAAAGAAAGTTTTCCTGTTGTACTATCAAACCTTATCTTAGGCGCAATGCTATCCACTAGTATTGCTCCGCCTTCGGGAGAACCGAATTTGAGATTAGGTAGAGGTATTTCGGGAGCTTTTTGGACACAAAGATGTGCAAATGATCCAGAGATATTGTTGATAGGTAAATTACTGGCTCGGAAGTCAATACTCACGATGGGTGGGCAAAAATCTAAAGTATATTTGGCAGATATAAGTTGTGGATTGTTATTGTTTCCTAGAAGAGGAGACATAGTTTCTGGAGTAAATTTTTTTTGACCATCCACATCAACGTAATCAAAGAAAATTGTCAGATTTGTCGAGTTTTCATTACGGTTTGTAGCCTGTCCCACAAAGCTAAAAATTTTCCTGATTCCGCTTGGATTGTTTAGGAAAGGCTGAAATTCTCTTGATTCATTTGGATTGAGATTAAAGCTGTCTCCTGGAATCGGACCACCAGGAATAGGTTCGACTTGTGCTATAGCAGCCTCTGGGATAAACAGAACTAGGGAGAGCAAAAGAGATTTTCCGAGCAGAGATTGTATTTGCATTGGTGTTTCTCTGAATGTATTACGAAATTAACTATTTTCAAGTGCGATTGCCCCCCTCGCAGCTAGGTCAAGCAACACTTCAACCCAGCGCCAAAAGGAGATGACAAAAGGATACACATTACCCCCCCCCGCACTGTAGTCTAAGCTACAATTTAATAAATCTTTATATTCTTCTCCCTGGCTTAGGGATTCATAGGGGAAAGAGTCTCAGGTATTTTCCCCTGTTTTACTGCTTCTCAGGCGACCGATCGCCTTCCGTGAGGGATTGTGGCGCGGTGTGTCAGATTCGGTAATAGGGTTCAAAATTTCGCTAACATTGTTAAGTAGCTGGTTATAATTAAATTAAAAATGGATTTTAGGTTCGATCCCCCCTGCCCCCCTTGATAAGGGGGGTGCCGATAGGCGGGGGGATCTGATGATTTTTAACGCCTACCTACTTAGGTGATTATTTATTATGAGTATGTCGAGAGAGGAACAATTAAAGCTCCTTGGTCAGATGAAAGATTCTGATATCGATTATTCAGATATAGCTGCTACTGATGCCGAATTTTGGCAAGAAGCTACTGTAGAAGCTGCCCGTTGGATGGTATCGAGGGAAACGCCCATCGCCAGTAGGGGCAATTCATGAATTGCCCCTACTCCGTACCTACCAACTGGGTTTTAAGTTTTATGATGCCTTACATCTGGCTTTTGCTGAAGCGGGGGGCGCTGATATTTTCCTGACCACCGATGACAGGCTGCTGCGAAAAGCTCAACAATATAGAGATTCAATTAACGTAATGGTAGAGAATCCCTCGCTTTTAGCGATGGGAGTGTCAAAGGAGGATGGCAATGAAATTAGCTGAACTGAGAAAACAAGGATATCAAGCTTTAGTTGACTCTTTAGGGGTGGTGGGAATGCTCCGCTTCCTGCAACAATTGGAAGTCGGCCATGGCGATTAAACCGCCGAGCGACACCAGTGGTTAGATGAACTGACCCTCGCCGATTTTCAGAGCTACGTTCAACAAAAGAAAAGTATCAATGGTGGGGAGTTAGGGGGTTAGAAGGCAGAACTGGCTCTTCTGGTTTCTGTGTGGAAACGAGGTCTATACTGATAGAATATCCGCCAAATAGCGCTGAA
Source organism: Microcystis sp. M061S2 (assembly GCF_020245605.1). NCBI lineage: Bacteria > Bacillati > Cyanobacteriota > Cyanophyceae > Chroococcales > Microcystaceae > Microcystis > Microcystis sp. M061S2. The sequence continues at coordinate 16,970 of NZ_JADBUP010000074.1, forward strand.
AATCTTGCCCGATAAGCATTTCACGATTCCATAAGCAAAAATTATCAGACAAAATCGAGAAGAGCCATTAATTCTGTCGGGGTGATTAGAAAGGAATATCGTCTAAATTTTCCTCCACCGATGTGTCGCTAGGTTGCCAAGCGGAAGGATTAGAAAGTTCATAGGATGCGTCGTATTCAAAATCCCCGGTGGAGACAGGTGCGACGGGTTTTTCCACCTCGGTTTTATTCGATTTGTGGGTATTGATTGGCACGACTTTTTCCGGAGTCGGGGCTGCCATTTCACCGCTACTCATGCTGCCGTCAAGATGATAGAGATGACTAATGACTAATTCGGCCCGTTTTTCCTTAAAACCTTCGGGACGATCGATCATCTGCATGGAGAGACGACCTTCTAAAATTACCTGATCACCTTCGTGATAATTCTGAGCGACTTCTGAGGCTAAATTTCCCCAAGCTACGGCCCTTAAATTAGTCGGGGTTGCCTCGGCACGATTGGGAGAAAACTCGACTAACATTTGAGCGTAGGGAGTTTGATTATCTTGGGTATAACGTAATTCGGGACGACGGACAATTTTAGCCATTAAAATGCAACTGTTCATGGTCGAAAATCAGTCTGAATTTTTCTAATAGCACCATTGTACTGAATAAGTACAATGATCACCACTGGGGAGGTTGGGGAATTTTATGGGACTCTGGTTAAGAAAAAATCTCTTTAACACTTGGTACAACGTCATCTTAACCCTTGCGGGTCTATTTCTCAGCCTCTGGGGTGGTTTAAGTTTTCTCGATTGGTCGATAAATCGGGCAAAATGGGCTGTAGTGACGGAAAATCTCGGTTTATTCGTAGTCGGTCGTTATCCAGAACAGTCAATATGGCGAATTTGGCTGATTTTAACGATACTTGCGGCTTTATCGCTGTTTTCTTGGCAATTAAACCGGGGTCGCTTCCCCAATTGCCCCGCTTTTCTCCAACGCTGGTGGGGATTGCTCTGGTTATTGACTTTACCTTTAATCGCTTGGTTACTATTGGGGGGATTATTTTTAAAGGCAATTCCCCTCGATGATCTCAGTGGTTTAATCTTAACTTTATTAGTAGCGATCGCAAGTATGATTTTATCTTTTCCCTTGGGGGTATTATTGGCCCTGGGGAGACAGAGTGAATTACCGGCAATTCGTTGGCTATCTATTGGCTATATCGAATTATTGCGCGGTTTACCTTTGTTGGGAATTTTATTCATGGCTCAGGTGATGTTACCTTTAATTTTACCCGCCGGGACGAGACCGGAACGGGTGATCAGAGCGATCGCCGGATTTACCCTTTTTGCAGCAGCCTATCTGGCCGAAAATGTCCGGGGTGGTTTACAAGCGATTCCCAAAGGTCAAATTGAAGCGGCCAAAGCCTTGGGTTTAAAACCGATTTTCGTTTTATTATTGATCGTTCTACCCCAAGCTTTAAAAGCGGTCATTCCCGCTATTGTTGGTCAATTTATCAGTTTATTTAAGGATACTTCTCTACTGGCGATCGTGGGACTGGTGGATCTCCTGGGTATGGCAGGCTCGGTTTTAGCTAATCCGAAATTTATCGGCGATTATCCAGAGGTTTATCTATTTTTGGCGTTTATTTACTGGATTTTCTGTTATTCTATGTCCCTAGCCAGTCGTAGGTTAGAACAGCGTTGATTGGGGTGTGGGGTGATGGGGAATTATGAATTATGAATTATGAATTATGAATTATGAATTGGGGTATGGGGAGAACAAATAAAAATAATCTCCTGAATACTGACTCCTGAATACTGTCTCCTAACCCCACCAACAGACTTATTCAGCACACCCTACCTGGCTTTTTGTCATAAATATTGATATGATTTAACAATCAGCAGCAATTTATGGTAAATATATTTATTTAGGAGAGCGAGAAAATGGCTGGATTCTTTGGCCTGTTTGGCAATAAGACGAAATACGTCGATGAACCGATGGATATGAGCGCACCGGAACCGAAAGAGGCTTTTTACTTGGAACCCGATGACGCTAAAACTCTCGGTGATATCGACTTTATGCGGACACCGATCACGATCCGACGTACTTTCCCGAAAACTGCCTCGAATAAAAAGGGTGGCGAATCAATTAAACAGATTTCTTCTATGGAAGTCAGCAAAGTCACCGATAACGGTATTGTGGCAAAATCGGCGACTTCCGAGGCTAATAGTAAGGCTAACGGCGCTAATGATAACGTTCGTCGCGCTAACGATGACAATATCAATCCTTTCCTGAAAATGGCCCGCGAAATCAAGAAATAGTATAGTAAGGTGAGCATTGGCCACCCTTGAGAGCAAACTTTGGTGGGGAAAGCCCACCTTTTTTATGACCATTATTAACGGAAAAACCAAGTTATTAGGCGTAATCGGCGATCCTATCAGCCATACTCTTTCTCCCCTCATGCACAATGCCGCTATCGATGCCTTGGGGCTAAATTATGTCTATCTTCCCCTACCGATCGCGCCAGAAAATTTAGCAACGGCGATCGCTGGTTTGGCTGCCATCGATCTACAGGGTTTTAGCGTGACGATTCCCCATAAATTAGCAATTATTCCCTTATTATCGCAAATTACCGAGAAAGCCAGGCTAGTGGGCGCAGTTAATACCGTCTGGCGCACGGAAACCGGTTGGCAGGGAACGAATACCGATGTGGATGGCTTTCTCGCACCCTTGAAATCCCTTGACAAAGATTGGAGTCGGGTGAATCCAGTTATTTTAGGCAATGGCGGCGCCGCCCGGGCGGTGGTGGTGGCTTGCGCCCAGTTGGGCTGTGGCGAAATTCATGTGGTAGGACGCAATCAAAAGAAATTAGATCCTTTTAAAGAAAGTTGGGCGAATACCAGCCTCTATGACCTCCTAGAAGTGCATAGTTGGGACGAATTAGAGGGGCTGGTATCCACCACAGAACTCCTGATTAATTCTACCCCGATCGGAATGTCCCCCCAGGGCGAACAATCCCCTGTTGAGTTAGAATTATTAGACCTTTTACCCCCATCGGCGATCGCCTACGATCTAATTTATAATCCCCGGCCGACGAAATTTCTCCGGTTAGCCCAGACTAGAGGGATAAGAATTATTGATGGGTTAGAAATGTTAGTTAATCAGGGAGCGATCGCACTAGAAATCTGGTTAGGTCAACCCGTCCCCGTCTCGGTCATGCGGGAAGCTTTGTTAAAACAATTCTAAATGCTAAAATCCTATTTCTGGCTTTATTTATGCCCCCTTCTAGTTCCTTTTGGAAAACTCTGAATAACTCGATTCTAGTACGCTATCTATTATTATTTGGCTGTGGCTGGAGTCTAATTATCTTAATTAACTATTTCTACGGGATGATCGCTATTTTTACCGGTTCGGCAGTCCTGGCCGCTCTATTAAATTATCCCGTGGTTTGGTTATCCCGTTATCTACCGAGAGGACTAGCCATTGCTATTACCACCCTAGTAGCTTTTATCCTCCTATTTAGATTAGTCACAGGCATAGGATTAGAAGCGGTTAATCAGGGGAGAGGACTACTATTCAATCTTACCGATGCCCTTAGTCAAAAAGATTTTTTACCCTTTCAAGACTTTCTCGATCGATTAGATTTGAATAAAATGGTGGGAAGCTTACAAACCGGTTTAGCCACGGGTTTATCGCTCGTACAGGGAGTTTTTTCCAGTGTCTTTACGGGCGTTTTCGGGGCGGTAATCAGTGTTTATATGCTCATCGACGGTGATAAACTCTGGCGAAGTTTTTTGCAACTTCTCCCCATAGCATACCGGGAGCGTTTTGCCAAGTCTTTTCGACAAAGTTTTCTGGGATTTATTCGCGGGCAACTGTTGTTAATGCTCTTTTTATCGGTGACGAGTTTCTTAAGTTTTTCCCTATTAGGAATCAAATATGGGCTAATTTTAGCGAGCATTCTCGGTGTTATCGATGCTATCCCTGGTATCGGGGCAACCTTGGGCATTTTGTTGGTAACTATCTTGACTTTTACCTCCCAGGGACTAGCAATTGCCGTTAAAGCTTTTATTGTCTGTGTTGTCTTGGTGCAAATTCAAGATAATATTCTTCGCCCTAAAGTTATGGGTAATGCCCTAGAATTAAACCCAGTAATTTTATTTTTATCTCTCTTTATCGGCGAAAGAGTTGCGGGATTATTAGGAATTTTTCTCTCCATTCCTATTGCTGGAATGATTGCGATCTGGATCGGATCGAGTGAAGAAAAACCAATAACAGATTTAGAGGAAAATCAGTTAGGAGAAAGTCAGGAGAATTAAGGGCTGATCCCCAGTCTCTACTATACAATTAGAGAAATTTGTTATCCACAACACTCGATCGCTACCTATGGAAAACCTAGATTTAAAGAAATCCTCGCCCCTCTTATTTATCTCACCGTTTTTTCTCTGGGGAACAGCGATGGTAGCGATGAAGGGTGTTATCCCCCACACCACCCCCTTATTTATGGCGGGAATTCGCCTTGTCCCCGCCGGAATGTTAGTTTTAATAGTAGCTTGGTTTTTAGGTCGTCCTCAGCCCAAAACCCTGCAAGCGTGGCTATGGATTGCCCTTTTTGCTCTGATGGATGCCACTCTTTTTCAAGGTTTTCTGGCATTGGGATTAAATCGCACCGGGGCAGGATTAGGTTCGGTAATTATTGACTCCCAACCCCTAGCGGTGGCTTTAATGTCGAGTTGGCTATTTAAAGAAGTTATCGGTGTCTGGGGGTGGTTGGGATTGGGTTTAGGAATTGGGGGAATTAGTTTAATTGGCTTGCCCGATCAATGGTTTTATGACTTTTTTGGACAAAAAGCGGTAAATATTGACTTTAGCTGGCAGGAATTACTAAATAGCGGCGAAATGCTCATGCTTTTGGCTTCCCTATCCATGGCGGTGGGAACAGTGTTAATCCGGTTTGTCTGTCGTCATGCGGATCCCGTCAGCGCCACAGGATGGCACATGATTTTAGGGGGATTGCCCCTATTTTTAGCTTCAGGTTTCACCGAATCCCATCAATGGCAAAATATCGATTTAAATGGTTGGTTAGCTTTAAGTTATGCCACTATTTTTGGTAGTGCGATCGCCTATGGAATATTCTTTTATTTAGCCGCCAAGGGCAATTTAACCAGTTTAAGTTCTTTAACTTTTTTAACTCCGGTTTTTGCCCTCACTTTCGGGAATTTATTCCTCGGTGAGATGTTAAGTGTATTGCAATGGGTGGGGGTATCTTTAACCCTCGTTAGTATTTATTTAATCAATCAAAGGGAAAGAATCGCCCCACAATTGCGGGCAATTTTTGCTAATCTTTCCTCACTTATACCCAAAAGCAACTAACTCAATCCTGAGATAATATAGTTAGTAGCGATCGCTATTATTGCAGAAAGCGGCGACTAAACTACCGCGACGAAAACAACCCACCTGACAGTAAACCTCGTCCGGTTGCAAACAGGCAACGGCTAGATTGAGCAGGGGAAAGAGATTGCGATCGGGATAGGAGGCGGTTTTTGGGCTTAAAAGGGTTAATTGCTCGGAAATAGGCGACATCAAAGGCGATCCCCAATCCTGATACTGTTGGGGCAGTTTTTCTAAGAATTTCTGTAAATCCATACCTTAGCTCTTGCAAAAGTGACGATCCTCACCCCTTAATCATAGATCGTTATCTTCGGGATGAAGTCACTGCCTTAATTGTGGAAGAGTGCTAATCTGATCTATTAGCCCATCAGCACAAGTAGACCAACTTCTGATATGCCCTACAACTGCTTCCAGATCAAATTTTGGGGAGTACGGGGAAGTATTCCCTGTCCAGGTTCGGAAACGGTTCGTTATGGTGGTAATACTTCCTGTGTGGAGATGCAAGTCGGTAGAGAAAGATTAATCTTTGACGGTGGTACAGGGTTACGCATCCTAGGACAGTCTTTGATGGCAGAAAGTCCAGCGAAAGCCCATTTATTTTTCACCCACTCCCATTGGGATCATATTCAAGGTTTTCCTTTTTTTACCCCTGCTTTTATCAGGGGCAATACTTTTAAAATCTATGGGGTTCCCTCCCCCAACGGGGCAACCATCAAGCAAAGATTACACGATCAGATGTTACATCCTAATTTTCCCGTGCCTTTGCAGATTATGCAGGCCGATTTAGAATTTTATGATCTAGAAATCGGCGAAACCCTCCACTATGGCGATGTCAGCATCGAAACCCGTCCTTTAAACCATCCAGGAGAAGCGGTGGGTTATCGGGTAAATTGGCGGGGTTTATCGGCAGCTTATATTACCGATACCGAACATTTTCCTGATCGCTTTGATGATAACGTTTTGGCTTTAGTCCGGCAAGCGGATGTGATGATTATTGATGCTACCTACACCGATGAGGAATACAACGATCCTAAGTATTCTAAGGTGGGTTGGGGCCATTCCACTTGGCAGCAAGCAGTCAAAATCGCCCAGGCAGCGCAAGTTAAGCAGTTAGTTCTATTTCATCACGATCCCGGCCATAATGACGATTTTCTCGATCGCATTGGTGAACAGGCAAGAAAGATTCTGCCTCAAACTATTCTCGCCCGGGAAGGCCTCTCGATCGAACTGCGACCGGGAGATGATCAGATAGATGAAGCGTAACCTAAGTCACTGTTCCCACCATGAAGATAACTGCTCCCCGTGAGCGCAGATAAGATAGAATGATATAACTTCATCTGGGATTTTCTCTGATGCCATATTATAAAAATGTCCAATCAATCCTCACCTAACTCTAGGGAAATACAAGCAATTTTTGATCAGATCGCTCCCGAATATGACCGACTTAATCAAGAATTAAGTTTAGGATTACACCGCGTCTGGAAATTAATGACAGTCAAATGGTGTCAACCCAAAAAAGGGGATTTTGCCCTCGATATCTGTTGTGGTAGCGGCGACCTGACTAACCTATTATCAAAACAAGTGGGTAAAACCGGCCAAGTGATCGGACTAGATTTTTCCCCACAACAATTAAAAATCGCCCGTCAACGTTTTAGCGCCACTAATATTAACTGGATGGAGGGGGATGCCCTTAATTTACCCTTTGCCGATTCTAGCTTTGATTGTGCCACTATTGGCTATGGATTACGCAATGTGGTGGATATTGCCCAATGTTTGGGGGAATTATACCGAGTCCTGAAACCGGGCGCTACAGCGGCGATTCTGGACTTCCATCAACCCACCGAAACCATCGCCAAATTATTCCAAAACTGGTATCTCGATCATATCGTCGTTCCCGCCGCCGAGCGCTACGGTTTAACTGACCAGTACGCTTATATTAGTCCGAGTATCGATCGCTTTCCCCGGGGCCCAGAACAGGTAAAATTAGGCTATCGGTCGGGATTTTCCAGCGCCGTTCACTATCCACTCCTAGCAGGACTGATGGGAGTGTTAGTCTTAAAGAAATAACTCACTCACATTTCCGTTTATTTTTTGCTGCTAAATTGAATCTCCCTACTCTTTGGACATGGATCTTACCGCCGATCGCGGGGGCAATTATTGGCTATTTTACCAACGATGTAGCCATTAAAATGCTATTTCGTCCCTACAAGGCGATTTATATCGGTAAGCGTTCTCTTCCCTTCACTCCGGGGTTAATTCCTCGCAATCAAGATCGATTAGCTGTCCGGGTATCGGATACGATCATGGGTTCCCTGTTAACTCCCGAGGAACTACAAAAACTGGCTAAACGACTCCTCGACACCGAAAGGGTACAGGGGGCGATACTCTGGCTGTTACAATTAGCTTTAAAACAAATAAAAGGCGATCGGCAAGCAAAAACCGCCGAGATTTTGGCGGCGATTCTTCACGATTTATTCGGGGAATCTTTAGCGAGATTACTAAAAGTTTTAGCCCGACGGCAGGACTTTTTAGAAAAACAGATCAATCAAATTTTTGATCGCCTAGTCTTAGAATTTTCTCTCAGTGAACAACAGGCGCGACAATTCTCCGATTGGCTATTAGAAACCGTCCTACCTGCTGATGTTATCCGTCTAGCTTTAATCGATTTTTTAACCGATCGCAATATTCAAGTTATCGATGAAGGATTTCGGGAAAAAACCAGTGGAACCTATTGGGTAGTAGCCAATTTATTCGGTTTACGCAATGCCCTCGCTCGCTTACGCACTTTTTGCCTTGATGAAAAGGATTTAGCTAATACCAGAATCAAAGAATTATTACTATCTTTAGAGATGCGTAATCGTCTGAAAAACTGGTTACAAAGTATCTCTTTACAAAATTTACCTATCTCCACTGTCAGACAATTGCGTAAAACCACCAGGGACACGGTGCGAATTTATATTCAAGAAAGTGGCGAACAATTTCTGCAAGATTTTGGACAAACGATCGACTGGGATCAAATCGCTAATTTAATTATTAATCGTCTGCAATCTTCGGAGTCAATGACTACATCATTAGGGGTAATTAGTCAAGAGTTAGCGTTAATTTTAGAGCGTTATTTAGAGGAAGATTTAGAGAAATTAGTCGCCCAAATTATCCCAATTCTCAACATCGATCAGGTAATCCGCGATCGGGTAAATGCCACTTCCCCTGCTGATCTGGAAAATGCTATTCAAGGCATTGTTAAACAGGAATTACAGGGAATTGTTAATCTCGGTGGGATTCTCGGTCTTCTGGTTGGACTAATGCAAACAGTTATTTTGATTGCACAGAATAGAGGGTAATAATTGGTGGGTTAACTTAGTTTAACCCACCGGAATCATCCCGTTTATTTTTAAGGTAAAATCAAAAAACTTCCCTGACAGAAAAGAGTTTGATCGTCGAGAATAAAAGATTTAATCTCCACATCTTTGCCTAAATCGACGGTAAAAGGTTGCAAATCAATAGATAAATCTGGGGCTAAACCTTGCCATTGTCGGGGACTAATCCCTAAAGTGCGGACATCTTCTAGGGTAATATCAGCGCTAAAAATTACTTCTGCACCCGTTTCTCTATGGCCGAGAAGACAGAAATAACCCTGATTTAAGAGAACATTTTTCCAGTTAAACTGCTGTTGTGAGATAATTTCTCTGGCGTTAACAACTCCGTTATTTTCTAGGGAAAAAATTAGTAAATCGGCAAAAGCATTAACTAAAATAGTCGAGGCGATCGAATTATTTAAATCCTGCTCGTTAATTTCCACCTCACCGCTAACCCGAATAGGTTCCAAAATTTTTAGGGGTTTCCCTCGCAAAACCTGCCCAATATTAAGACGAATATTTTCCCCTCTTAATTGCGCTTTACCTAGATGTAACCCCTGATAAATCGCTTTTCCTACGGCTAAAAATACCCCGGGGATATAACCGCGCAAAATTTGCCGATCATGACCTTGCAGCTGCATTTCTAAATCTTCTATCTGTTCTACTTGTGTTCTTAAGAACAGACGTACTGCTGGCGGCAAAACCTTACTAATAATCTCACTTTGAGTATTGACCCACATAAACGTTATCTCACTCACTCCACAATGTTTCTAATTGTAACAGAGCTAGATCGATCGAACCATGAGGGGCTGCCGTCAGCTATCATACTAAATCCGTTGAGTAGAGGCGAGTTATGAGGAGAGGCAAAAGGCAAAAGGCAAGAGGCAAAGGGGAATAAATAATCAGTTTTTAACTAGGTAGGCGTTAAAAATTATCAGATGCCCCCCTTATCAAGGGGGGATTAAGGGGGGATCGGCACCCCCCTTATCAAGGGGGGAAGGTGGGATCGGCACCCCCCTTATCAAGGGAGGATTAAGGGGGGATCGAACCTAAAATTCATTTTTAATTTAATTATAACCAACAACTTAATAACTGGATTTGGTATCATTTATAGCTAAAAACTTCGCTACTTTCTGTTTACTGATCACTGATCACTGACAAGCCCCTAATTCTTAGGTTTTTGAGGCGTTGAGGGAATTAAAACGAGGGGAAAGATAGGCGACTAAAACCCCAAGGGCAAAACCGATTAAATTGCGGAAAAGGGGCAGTAATTCACTGGTGCGAGTAACCACCGGTCCGATGCCAAAAGCAACAAAGAGGATAAACCAGAGGGGAGAGACAATTAAAACCCATTGCCAAGCGAAAACCTGTCCTTCTTTGCGAGGAATACCGGCAAAACCGAAGACTAAACCGCCGACAATTGAGGTAATTAAAGTTAAAATCCACTGTTCCTTCGGTAAACCGGGGACTACCGCACAACCACCTTTAACTAAACAGCCTTTTACCGTGTCCAAGGATTGTACGATCGCATTATTTTCGCCATTTTCCCGGACAAAATACATATTACCGAAACGGGCCTGTAATTCGATCCAAAAAGTGCGGGGTAAAAATTCATAGACGGCATCACCAATACTAAAAGATAGTAGATTACCGCCGCGACCATCGGCCACTAGGAGAATACTTTTATCATCCAATCCCCAGAAATTAATCACGGCCCGGCCGGGGCTGCGGTCATATTGGGTTAAAACTCGCATTTTCCAGCCGGTTTCCCCTTGAAATGTCTCGATATCTCGGATTAATGCCTCTTCCTGTTTTGCGGGTAGATAATTGGCTAAATCAACGATCGGAGTGGCTTGATTGGGCAGTAATTCGGGATTATTCACCGCTAGAGCTTGATCCGGGCAGATAATCCAACCCAGACAGCTAATGACACCAATTACAAGAGCGATCGAGATTCCTCGGCAAAAACGATTGAGCATAGCACTTCTAGACAATGAGAATTTTTTCAGCAAGGGTGTAGGCTAACTTTCAGTTTCTTTACACTTATTTACTTTATCTTAAGGGAATTCTCAACTTTAGTCACCCAGTTATCGGTCATCAGATGCGAGTTTTCAGTTCACTCTCCAGAAACTCAACTCAAGCTGATGAGGTCTCAACCAGTGGCATTAACTGGATCTTTTGCCAAAATGGAGTAAATATAGTAGCGGGGGGATGGTCAATGACAGCACGGGAAGTATTAGAGTTAATTCAACGGGCAAAAGACAAAAGAGCGAGGAAGTTGGATCTGTCCAAAAAAAACTTAACAGAAATTCCCCCCGAAATCGCTCAACTCACCTCCCTGCAACTCCTCGACCTCAGCAATAACCAAATCAGCGAGATTCCAGAAGCACTCGCTCAACTCACCTCCCTGCAGCACCTCCGTCTCAGCAATAACCAAATCAGCGAGATACCAGAAGCGCTCGCTCAACTCACCTCCCTGCAAGAACTCAACCTCAGCAATAACCAAATCAGCGAGATACCAGAAGCACTCGCTCACCTCACCTCCCTGCAATTCCTCTTTCTCTACAATAACCAAATCAGGGAGATTCCAGAAGCGTTCGCTCAACTCACCTCCCTGCAATTCCTCTATCTCAGCGATAACCAAATCAGGGAGATTCCAGAAGCGCTCACTCACCTCACCTCCCTGCAAGACCTCGGCCTCAGCTATAACCAAATCAGGGAGATTCCAGAAGCGCTCACTCACCTCACCTCCCTGCAAGACCTCGACCTCAGCTATAACCAAATCAGGGAGATTCCAGAAGCACTCACTCAACTCACCTCCCTGCAAGTCCTCAACCTCAGCTATAACCAAATCAGGGAGATACCAGAAGCGCTCGCTCACCTAGTCAACCTGAAGCGATTAGTCCTCGAAAATAACCCGATTACCAACGTTCCCCCGGAAATTATTCGTCAGGGATGGGGTGAAACAAGATGGAATAATGGCAACCCGCAGGCGATTTTTAGTTATCTCAAGGATAAAGGGAAAAAACGCCCTCTTAATGAGCTTAAAGTTTTATTGGTGGGGGAGGGGGATGTGGGGAAAACTTCCCTGTTAAAGCGGTTACTGCACGATACCTTTAATTCCGGAGAACCCAAGACCCCCGGCATTAATATTGAAAAGTGGCCACTGCCCCAAAAACCCGATATTCGCCTCAATATCTGGGATTTTGGCGGTCAGAAAGTGATGCAAACCACCCATCAGTTTTTTCTGACTAAACGCAGTCTTTATCTGCTTGTCCTCGACAACCGCAAAAACGAACAGCAAAACCGTCTGGAATACTGGTTAAAACTCATTGAAACCTACGGAGGCAATTCTCCCGTGATTATCGTGGGTAATTGTGCCGATGAAAATCCCCCGCAAGTTAAGATCCGCACCCTCCAGAAAAAATATCCCCAAATCACCAAGCTAATCGCCACTTCCTGTAAAACCGGTGCGGGAATCGAGGAACTTGTGCAGGAAATCGCCTCCCAAATCGATGCTATTCCCCATATCAAAGATTTATTGCCTAATAGTTGGTTTGAGATCAAAACTCAACTAGAAGCGATGCAAGAGAGTTATGACTTTATTTCCTACGAAAAGTATCAGGAAATGTGTCAGACAGCCGAGATTAAAGAGGCCAGCGATCAAAAAAGTTTAGTGCAGTTTCTCCACGATCTCGGTATTGTCCTCAACTACCAAGATGATCCGCGACTGAATGAAACCAATGTCCTGAACCCGGAATGGGTAACTGACGGTGTTTATGATATTCTCAATAATCACGATTTGATGGTACAAAAAAAGGGCATTCTTTCACTGCCAGATCTGCCAAATATTCTCAAACAAACCCAACGTTATCCCGAAAATAAACGCCGATTTTTGATGGATTTGATGGGAAAATTTGAACTCTGTTTTCCCCTTGATGGTTACAGTCCCGCTCGCTATCTAATCACCGATCTTCTACCCATCGATGAACCGGATGTGGATAGCTACGAAAACGCACCTTTACACTTCCAGTACCGTTATGATATCCTGCCCGGTAGCATTATTTCCCGCTTTATCGTCCGTAATCACCAGATGATCTATAAAACCATGCGTTGGCGTAGTGGTGTGGTTCTGACAATGGATCTTAATAAAGCTTTGGTGCGTGCCGACGAGGAAGATAACTACATCAGCATAAAAGCTAAGGGTGAGCGTGCTAGTGCGCTTTTAGCTATTATTAAGACAGATTTTGAGAAAATTCACGCTACTATCCCTAATTTAGCCGTACAGGAAAAGTTAGTGATTCGAGAATTGCAAGGGGAAAAACCCACCGGGGTAGAAGTTCCCGTCGATTATCTCCATCTGATAGAACTCGATCGCCAAGGTGTCGTCGAAGCAACTCTCCCCGGTTTGCGCGGCAAATATAATATCCGCGATATCTTAGAAGGGGTAGAATCTAAGACAGAAAGAGAAAGATATCTCGATATAAGGGAGGAACGTGGCCGCAAAAGCCGAGAAAATCGCCCTATGAGTCCCAAAACGCCAGAAACTCCCAATCTCCTGAAACCTAGTCTCGCTTTGTTGCTGGTTTTAGCTGTGGTTGCTTTTATCTTTGCGGTGCTTGCCAATACTGTGCCAGTGGTACAGTTTATTACCAGCGTTTTGGCAATTATTTTTATCTTTGCTTTGATTGTGATTGTGGGATTGCTCTGGACGGGTAAAATCAATGAAACGACCTTCAATCAGTTTTTAGAGGGTTTTTGGCGATCTATCACGATTTTTAAAGGACAAGAACCAAAAACCAACAACGATGACACCCCCCAAGAAACCCCCGAATCGGAGCAGTAAAGATTTGCTTACCACAGAAAGGTAACTTAGGCGAAAAAGTTTACAAATATTTAGGGTTTGCTGAAAAAGTTTGTTGGTGGGGTTAGGAGTTGAGAGTTGGGGTTTTAGGGAGTTGGGGTTTTAGGGTTTTGGGGTATTAGTTGAAATTCTCCTATCTCCCCACTCCCCCATTTCCCAATTCATAATTCATAATTCATAATTCATAATTCATAATTCCCCATCTCCTTAACTGCGTTTCCAAGTATTCCAAGCGACTTTAAAACCGATCAAGAGGCGACGGCTGCCACGATCGAGCTTGCTGAGACCAGCTTTAGCATTACCGAGACTGCGATCGACTCCTTGGACAACTTGGCGGGTACTTTTGACCCCTTCATCGATATTTTCGGTTAATTCGCTGATTTCCGCCCCTGTCAGGCGAATTGCTTCTAGAGTCGGGGGAAATTCCCGATGGAGGGTATCGAATAATTTTTCGGCACTGCGGGCTGCCCGGGCTAACTCTTGCAGGGCAGGTAAAGCGGCGATGAAAACCGCCGTTAAACTAACGGCGACTAGCAGTAAAGAACATCCTAGCCAGAAAATAGGTTCGGTCATTTAATAGTGATTCGAGTGTTGATTATCGCCTTGGGGGGATTCTTGCGAGTCGGGGAAAGGATTGTCGGTGGCTAGACTTTGACTAGCTTCGATTCCGGCTGTCACCGCCTCTTTTAATCTGATTAAAGTATCATCCCAATTACGTCGGGCCGATTCCGATAGGCGATCGGCCTGCAATTGCATCGTCGTGGTCAGATCTTCGGCTAATTCTGGCAAAGCCCGCGCGGATTTTTGCAGAATTCGACGGGTTTCTTTTCCAGATCTGGGCGCTACTAATAAACCCGCCACTGCCCCGATCGCACTGCCCACTAAAACCCCGACGAGGAATAAGCCACCGTTACCGTTATTTTTATCTGCCATAGGATTGCCCTTGTACTTAATTCCCAATTTTACGAGCAATTACACTTCTCTTGTGCAGTTTCTTCGGCAAAATTTTGGACTGTTGCTCTTGGTAAAGAAAAACAGAGGCTCTCTTAGGTTTGGTGGGCAAAATGTATTCTAAGATACAGTCCTGCTGGCGAGCGAGTGGAAGGAACCACAAAGACACAAAGGACACAAGGATTGATCGATCATAGAGTAAGTTAAACTTATCACACAGAACCTAGAAGAGCCAAACAGACCTAGAAGGGATAAATTGAGAAAAAACTAGCGATCGGGAAAACCTGATTTTATGACCGACTTTGAGCCAATAAGGGAGTGAAAAAGAAGAACCTCTGGGAGTCTTGCCGTGTTTCGACCCCAAAGGTTCCTCTTATGCTGAACTTATACTCCTCACACAGTATTTATATTACACACAACCCGCTGCTTTTGTCAAGAGGTTTATGACATTTTTTTCCACAGACCTCTGGCCAAATTAATTTCCCAGGGTTGGTAGGCGCTCTTGTCGGGGACAGCTATCAATATCAACTATTACCTTCAAGCCACGTTTTTAAATCTCGTTCTGGTTTAGCCACATTGAATAAATGTAAACCAAAATCCTCTGAAATATCTTGACAAATTTTCACTCCTCTGATGCTGTTGCCTTTTTCATCTAAAAGGGGCGAAAAAGTCCCAATTCCCAACTGATGGGGGACTACTGCCGTAATTCCGCCCCCGACACCGCTTTTTGCTGGTAATCCTACCCGATAGGCCCATTCTCCTGAAGCGTCGTACATTCCACAGGTAAGCATAACACTGATCACATCTTGAACGTAGTGTTCATCGATCGCCCGTATTCCTGTGATTGGGTTGACACCTCCATTAGCTAAGGTAGCCGCCATCAGAGCTAAATCGTGAGCATGGACGAGAATGGCGCATTGTTGACAGTAAAGATCGAGGGTTTCTTCAATTTTATCGCTAACCATGCCAAAATTTAGCATTAGATAGGCCATGGCCCGATTGCGATTGCCGGTGGATTTTTCCGAGAGAAAAACGGGGACATTAATCTCGTGATCCCTGCCGGTATAGCGTTTAAACATTTCTAAAATACGTTTTAGCCTTTCGGTGGCATTCTGTCCGGTGATTAAATCCGTGGTAGCGATCGCACCAGCATTAACCATAGGATTATAGGGACGATTGGTTTTTTCATCGAGAATAATCGAGTTAAAAGCTTCTCCCGTGGGTTCAACCCCGACTTTACTATTAACGTATTCTCTTCCGTGATCTTCTAGAGCTAATCCAAAGACAAAAGCTTTAGAAATTGATTGTACTGTAAAGGTTTGCTGACAGTCTCCCACCTCAAAAATCTGACCATCAGTGCTAATTACGGAAATACCAAACCATTCTGGAGCTGCTAGGGCTAATTCCGGAATATAATCGGCGATATGACCCGTCTGTAAATCAGAGTATTTTGCGTGCAGATAGTTAAGATAGTTCCGAAAAGGATAGACTAACTCTTGCTCGGAATTGACGGGACTAATAAAATCTTTTGGGGAAGCCATAGAGGAGTATAGCAGTTATCGTTTAATTGCCACTCTAGAGACGTTAATAAGCACATCTCTAGAGAATTTCTGTAATCCCTAATTAACTTCTCGAACCGCGATAAATGCGATCAGCTTGGGAGGGTTCTAAATAATTATAGCCCGGTTTTTGGGTCGAGGAGCCATTCTTTTTCGCCACAGTATTAACCGCAGGAGTGGCTTTTTTTACCTCCGCGTGAGTCCTGATATAATCCTCAGAAATCTTGAAGGGATGACTATTGGGAAGGTGACGACTAGAGGGTAAATTGTCTGCTGCTTCGGGGTGGGTAATTTTACTATGGGGAGCGACAAAATCGTGTAGGATGGGATCGTAGGCTAAAATTTCGCCAGTTTCAATCCGAAAAATCCAACCGTGTAGAGATAATTTACCCTGATGTAATCGGGAACGAATAATTGGATAGCTTTGCAAATTACTTAACTGATTGAGAACATTTTCTGCTACTGTCACCTCGATCAGTTCTTCTCCTTCTAATTCTTTGTAATTATCCTTAACTAAACGTCGAGTAGCTTCTGCTTGTTTTAACCAATCGTAAACTAAAGGCATTTCATCGGCCAGACTCTGCAATTTTAGCAAACCTTTCATCGCTCCACAATGGGAGTGACCGCAGATAATCACTTGCTCGATGCCGAGAGCGTTGATAGCATATTCTATAGATGCACCCTCACCACCATTGGTTGCTCCGTAGGGAGGAATTATATTCCCCGCATTACGAATTACGAATAATTCCCCCACCTCCGCTTGGGTAATTAGGTTAGGATCGATCCTGGAATCGGAACAGGTGATAAACAGGATTCTCGGTTTTTGTCCGTGGGAGAGTTGCTCAAATAATTGCCGATGTTCATCAAAATAACCACTCTGGAACTTTTCTAGTCCCTGTAGGAGTTTCTTCATAATAATTTTTCTGGTTTAGTTTGATCGCTATTTACTCGATCCTTTCAGCATTATCGGGCATGAGATAACAGCAATGCAACCGGCCAGATTAGCGATCGTTATCGGCGGCGAGATCGGTTATATTTTGTTAAGATAAGATACGGACTGTATCTAAGCAAATTTTATTTTATGGAAACTGCAACAATTTTGGGTGTTTCGATCGCTGCCGCTTTGGTAGGAATTACCGCTTTAGCTCTTTATACCGCTTTTGGACCGCCGGCAGCAGAATTAAGCGATCCTTTTGAAGATCACGAAGATTAATTCTTTAATAACCATGTGGCTATCTGCCAAGGAGAAATTTGCTCCATAGGATCGATCGCTCTTTCTAAACCATCGATCGATTCTTTTATTATTAATTGTAATTGATTTTGCCAATCAATAACAGCGTTTTCTCCCTGACATTCATAAACGCGCATTACCCAACCCCGAGAGGCTGTTTCACTTTGTTTGAAACTCATTAAAATTAAGTTATCGGCCGAGAATTTTAACCATTGTGCCACGGGTGGCAACTGGGTTGATCGAGAAGAATTATTAATAAAAATAACGTTGACAGGTGAGTTTAACTGCCAAGCGTGATGGACAGTTTTCGCCGTTTTCCAGTTACCTTGATGGGGATATATTGCATAGGTAAATTCTTGGGTTCCCAGATCCGCCTCGGGATCTGGCCATCGGGGACTTCTCAACAGAGTTAATCGCAGTTGCTGGTTAGTAGCATCATAGCCATATTTATTATTATTTAAAAGACTTACCCCATAGTTTGCTTCTGTATCGGTTAAATCCGCCCATTTATGGGCGTAAACTTCCCATTTTGGCGATTCTGGTTCGTGGGAACGCTCGATCGCACCACAGGCAATTTCATAGGCGGTAAAATCGCTGTTTAGGGTGAGAGGAAAAGCGGTTTTTACTAAAGTATGTTCCTGTTGCCAATTAACAATAGTTTTAATCTGGAGAATAGGGGAATCTTTTTCTAAGATATAATCTTGACAAAATTGCGAATCACCTAAACTTCTGATCACGCGAATCTGCCAGCGCAAGGGACCACATTCTAAGCATTTGATCGATTTTAATACTGTTTTTGGTAAGGGATATTGTTGATAATTCGGATCGATATTCCAAGCGTCCCAATATTGTCCTTGATCTTTAAATGCCTGTAATTGATTACCGGCAGCTTGCAGGATTTCTTTTTGATTAATTATATCGAATATACTATCTATATCTCCCGTTTCCGAGTTAATAGTAACTTTAAGCAGTCCATTATCTAAAATAAATTGGCAGTTGGTTAAATTTTGCTCGGCTGCTGGCTGATTGGGAACTAACCAAAATAACTTATAACCCACAGAAGGAATATTTTCAGCGAGAAATAATAGCTGATTGTCGTGGGATAATTGCGAAGGACAGAGACAATTATTTAAGTCATAAACCGAACAATTGACAGATTCTATAGCTAAAGAGACAACCTGGGATCTTTCCCAGTTAAGAGAATTAAAAACTAGAAAAGGTTTTGCTTGGGAATGGGGGGGATTAGGTAAATTAATTTGAGTGGCAATTGCCTGTAAAGTTTGATCTAAAATTGCTTCAACCGTGGCGATAACTTGCCGCCATAACTGATTGGCATCCCTAAACACTTCGGGTATAGAAGTACCAGGAAGTATATCATGAAACTGATTTAATAAAACCTTTTTCCATGCCGATTCTATCTCGACTTTCGGATAGGGAATCTCTAGTAAAATATTAGCCAGAGAAGACCATAATTCTCCTTGATACAAGAGGATTTCACAGTAACGATTGTAGGACTTTTGGTCAGCGTGGGTAGTATAACAACCGCGATGAAATTCTAGATATAATTCATCATCCCAGATAGGGAGATTACTTGTCTCCAGACTGTCCAGATAAGTTGTTGCTTGGCTAAATTTTAACTGGGGGAAAAAAGGAGATTTTTGCCAACGTTGGGCCACCTCTAACATATCACGAGTCGGACCGCCGCCATGGTCACCAACTCCCGGCAACCAAAAAATATCTTTTAAGCCGGTTTGCCGTTCCCAATTGAGAGCATGATCGGTCATAATAATTGGGTTAGTATCCATAACTCCGGCAACATTGGGAGGAGACATGAGGGAAAGAATTTTACTGCCATCGGGAGATTGCCACCAGAAAAAACCGTGGGGAAATTTAGTCGTATCATTCCAATGTAGTTTCCCGGTTACAAAGTATTTAATGCCAAAGGATTTAAGAATTTGCGGCAATTGGTAGGGAAAACCAAAGGTATCTGGCAGCCAAGCAGTTTTAGTGATTTGTCCAAATTTTTCTTGAAAATATTTTTGTCCATAAAGCAGCTGTCGAAATAGGGATTCCCCAGAAATTAAATTGACTTCTGGTTCTACCCACATCCCGCCCAAAAGTTCCCAGGATTGCCCTTTATATGCCTCTAGCATTGCTTCAAACAGGTCAGGATGATGTTTTTCTATCCATTCGTAAATTAGGGGACTAGAATGACCAAATATGAGGGCAGGAAAATCTTTTTGCAGGTTTAAAACCGAGATAAAAGTGTTTTTTGCCACTTGCCAAGTTTCTGCCAACGGCCACAACCAAGCCATATCTAAATGTGCATGACCGAGAAGATGAAAACTGCGTTCTTTGAGAGGTTGAGCGAGGGGTTGTAGGGATTGACGAATTGATTCTAGGGATTGATTAAATCTATCTTTGTTGGTGACATTATCCCAGTCAATATTATCGAGAGTAGCGGTAAAAATTGCTAAGTTTTCAGGATAAAAAGTTTGTAGATAATTATGGAGAATGGTCAATTCATCAGCAACAAAACTAGGATCGATCGCTTGGCTATATTCATAGATTAACTGCGATTTCATCAAACCACCAATATCATGATTGGGACTGACTAAACGCAGAGTAACAAGAATTTCTTGACCAGTAGAGACCGAGTTGGAAAGTAAAATGCGGGTGGAAGAATCAAAGAGGTCTCCTGCTTGGATAAATTGATTATTAACATAAATTTTGACATCTTCCGCCCACCAAGTTAGGATTAATCTCAGTTCCATTCCCGCTAAAGGATAACCGGCTAAATGTTCGGGGACAATAATTTTTTGAGTTAGATATTGAATTTGTCTGCCGGCTGGCCAAATAATGTATTGTTTTTCATTGAGGGTGACGGGTTGAATTGGGTTTCCCGCTGCTGTAGCGATCAACCAATTTTTCTGAACATCTGTGCGGGTAAGGTGAGACAGTTTAGCGATGTTGTCGAGGGGAGACATGAGCCAACAAATAAGTTAATTTTGACCATTTTAAGCGATCGATGCCTAATCGGGCTAGGGGATAACTTCTGTTAACGCCATAGTGCTGAAGACTTGCTTAATCTCATTCTTCAATGGTTGATTGAGAATGAGCGGGAAAGAGAAAGCCCGTGATGAGGATTGAACTCATGACCTCACCCTTACCAAGGGTGTGCTCTACCACTGAGCTACACGGGCATTGATCGTGGTGGGCCGGGCCGGATTCGAACCAGCGTAGGCGTAGCCAACGGATTTACAGTCCGCCCCCATTAACCACTCGGGCACCGACCCATTAATTCCACGATTAACAATCATAGCACCCTTAGCTAAAACCCACAAGTGTTTAGGGAAAAAAATTTTTGAGCCATAAAATAAGTCCCATTAAAGCCATGGCTTTAACGGGAGTTTTCTGACGATCTGGAGAGAGATTACTTCAAAGCAGCTTCTTCTTGGTGGGTGAGGATCACACAGTCAGAGGTAGGATAGGCGACGCAGGTGAGGACATAACCCGCTTCAATTTGATCGTCATCTAAGAAGGATTGATCGGATTGATCGACAGTACCAGATTCAATTTTACCTGCACAGGTGGAGCAAGCTCCTGCGCGGCAGGAATAAGGTAAGTCCAGTCCTTGCTCTTCAGCTATATCGAGAATGTACTCATCATCGGGAACCTCAATTGTAGTATTAAGTCCTTCAGATTCATTTTTCAGGGTGACTTTATAAGTTGCCATCGGTTGTTCCTCTTAATTAAATGCTAGTGAAAGCGGCAGTCTCTACAATTGCCTCTCGCTCGTAGTCAGATTGAACGATTGGAGCGAGTTTCATTTTTGATACTACGGGAAAATCTCCCCGACTCAGCCTTGCATTAGTAATGACAGTCTTAAATAAACTTAAAATAAAATTTACTTATATATCTACTCCAGAATTTTTGAGGATACTTGCTTGATCTCTAGATAATTTCATCCCTCTACAATCTAGTCAAACTAGCCACCACTAAGCATTTGGAGCGATAATGTTAATCGTTTTTTTCGTCTTGAGCCGATTTTTATTAAATATTAATTTAACTTATGGTTAAGATAGATGTCGATGAATTGTCTTTAACCCAGCCAAGAAATTGCTTTTCGGCACTACTGCCGGTAACACATCTAAGGAAACTAGGAAAAAATCTATTGACAATCAAACCAATAAATGATAGAGGGGGATAAATCCCCTGTTGCCAGGGGTAGCATCCGTTAAAACGGATGGCTAACCCTCCCTGACGATTTCTTGGTTTTCGGATTGTCAGTTTTCCAGGATCTGGTTCACTGATTACCGGTCACTAATTACTTATTAGGTTGGGGAGTCATGCGTAGATAGGGTTTGATTTCTTCAACTCCTTTGGGGAATTTGCTACGAGCTTCTTCAGTGGGAATAGAGGGAACCACCACACAATCGCCGCCGTCGGTCCAGTTGGCGGGGGTAGCCACTTGATAGTTATCGGTGAGCTGCAGGGAGTCGATCACGCGCAGGATCTCGTTAAAATTGCGTCCCGTGCTGGCAGGATAGGTAATGGTTAAACGTAATTTTTTGTTGGGATCGATGATAAACACCGAACGTACCGTCAGATTATTGAGGGAATTGGGGTGAATCATGCCGTAGAGATCCGACACTTTGCGATCGCCATCGGCGATAATCGGATAGTTAACGGTAGTGTTTTGAGTTTCGTTGATGTCATTAATCCAACCCCGATGGGATTCGGCACTATCCACACTCAAAGCGATCACTTTCACATTGCGTCGCTCAAATTCTGACTTAAGACTAGCCACCGTACCTAATTCCGTGGTACAAACGGGGGTATAATCAGCCGGGTGGGAGAACAGCACCACCCAGCTATCTCCTACCCACTGGTGAAAAGAAATCGGACCTTCACTAGAATCTTGTGTAAAATCTGGAACGATATCACCCAATTGGAGAGCCATAATTGTGTCTTCCTTATTATGTATTTCAAGACAAGCAACAGTTTATGATGCCATAGGAGTGCTGTTCGTCATTGATAATTTTAGGGATTTATAATAATTGGGTTAGGGGATAGGGGATTGAGGAAATGGGGGAAGTGGGGAGATAGGGAAATAGGGAAATTCAACTGTAGCAGCCGCCAGATGGCAGCAGGAAAGTCTTTGCCAGAAAAGGGTTTTAGCGATTTAGATTCTCCTAACCAACTTGTTCTTTGTGATCAAACCCCAAAACCGCAAAACCCTTCCCCTAGGGGGGCAAACTAGGTTATGATCTGGTCTAATGGCATGATATAACTTTTTTAACTAGCTATCAGCGTTCAGCTAATAGCTAGGCTGCGGTGGCAAATCCCAACTACCCACCCTATGCCTAGTCGGAAAGCTGACGGCTTAATTTCTTGTCCTGATCGTTAATTTGCCTTGGTTTTAGGAGACCACAACTGCAATGAAGAATCTTGTTCGTCTGCTGGCGGTAATTGCCTTGATTATCGGGAGTTTTTGGGGCAAAGTTCCCGCTCAAGCTCTCAATCTCACCTCGCTCGCCCTTCCCTCTCTTCCCGTGGCGGTCTTAAATGCGGCTGATGCCAAACTAACCACAGAATTTGGGGCGAAAATCGACCTTAATAACAGTGATATTCGCGATTTCCGGGACTTGAGAGGTTTCTATCCCAATTTAGCCGGTAAAATCATCAAAAACGCCCCCTACGAAGAAGTGGAAGATGTCCTCAATATCCCCGGACTCTCGGCCACTCAAAAAGAGCGTTTACAGGCTAATCTGGAGAAATTCACCGTTACTGAGCCTTCTAAAGAATTTATCGAGGGTGATGACCGTTTTAACCCCGGAGTTTACTAAATCCAGTTAATTACGGTTTTAAAAAAATTTCTAGGTGGGCGATCGCTCACCTTTTTCAGTGATCAGCTTCTGAAGGCAAGAGGCAAAAGAAAGAATCTGGCATACTGCCCCAAGGTAAAAACTGGCGATTTTTGCCAGAACTATAGAGAAATGAAATGCTAGAATAAATAGAATTTATCAATTCATCCCTCAATGGTCGTTTCCTGGCAACTGCCGAGTTATCAAGATGTTTTAGTGGTCGGCTCGGGAGCGGCGGGATTGTATGCCGCGCTGTGTTTACCCCCTAACTTAAAGGTGGGTTTAATTACCAAAGAAGATTTAAAAACCGGGGCTAGTGATTGGGCGCAGGGAGGAATTGCGGCGGCCACGTCCCCGGCAGATTCCCCCGTTTTCCATTTAGAAGATACCCTGAAGGCCGGAGCGGGCTTATGTGATCGCTATGCCGTCCAGTTTTTAGTTGAGAAGGCCCCTCAAGCGATCGCTGATTTGCTGCGGTTAGGAGTTAGTTTTGATCGCTCTGGAGACGACTTAGCCCGCACTCTTGAGGCTGCCCATTCCCAGGCCAGGGTGCTACACGCAGCCGATCGCACGGGGAGAGCGATCATCAGTACCCTGATGGAAAAAGTGACCGAGCGCTCCAATATTACCATTATTCCCCAAGCGATTGCGCTGAAACTCTGGCTTGACCCGGAAGGGCAACGCTGTCAAGGTATTTGTTTACTCCATCAAGATCATCTCTGTTGGCTGCGAGCGCAAGCAGTCATTCTGGCTACGGGAGGCGGCGGTCAAGTATACGCCCAAACTACCAATCCCGCCGTTAGCACCGGGGATGGAGTCGCCCTGGCTTGGCGTGCTGGGGCAGTGATTCGCGACCCAGAATTTTTTCAGTTTCACCCCACCGCCTTGACTGTGCCGGGGGCGCCGCGGTTTTTAATTAGTGAAGCGGTGCGCGGCGAAGGAGCGCATTTAATTGATGCCCAGGGGCGGCGTTTTGCCTTCGATTATCATCCGGCCGGAGAATTGGCCCCCCGGGATGTGGTGAGTCGGGCGATTTTTAGCCATTTGCAGAAAACCTCCGACGATCCCGCCCATGCCAAAGTATATCTAGATTTAAGACCGATCGAACCGGAGCGTCTGCGTTATCGTTTCCCCAATATTATCCGCATCTGTCAAAAATGGGGCATTAATGTGCTTGAGGATGTGATTCCCGTCGCCCCCGCCGCTCACTATTGGATGGGAGGAGTGGCCACAGATTTAAACGCCCGTACTTCTCTACCCGGTTTGTATGCGATCGGCGAAGCCGCTAGTACAGGTGTTCATGGAGCCAATCGTTTAGCCAGTAATTCTCTCTTGGAATGTATTGTCTTTGCGGCAAGTTTAGTTGAAATAGGTCTAGAGCCAGAAAACTTTCTGGGGGAAAGACCAGAAAAACCCCTAGAAATCGCAGAAAATTGGCAGGAAGAACAGGAATACTGGCAAAAAGTACGGAGAGAATTACCGATTTTAATGTGGGAAAATGCGGGAATTTGCCGATTTCAAAATGAGTTAGAAACTGCTATCCTACAGGTGCAGCAGTGGAAACAACAGTTACATTCCTTAAAGATGGGCCAATTTCTCCAGAATCTTCTCCCCGACAAAGGACAATTATTTTTGTGTCCCTCGGTGCAGTTAGAAATAAGAATAGCGATCGAGACATTAAATCTTCTAGATATCGCCGACTTAATTCTGGAAAGTGCCTTATTACGAGCAGAAAGCCGAGGCGGTCACTATCGGGGCGATTATCCAGAAACTGTAGCTAATTGGCAATTCCACACGACTATTCAAGGTCGAACGTGGCGCAAAACGCCTGTGCAAGCTTAATTAAGCCAGTTTTTCACAGATAATCCCTAAGCTCTAAACAGTGGACTCTATCCCCGATCCCAGTAGCGGCACTATTTGCCCGACGCTGACCCGGGGCTTTTCCCAATCATCGTAGTCCATGACCCCTCTCTGGAGCTGAGTGCCTCCCATCTATAGCTTTTAGGCTATCATACTTTTACCTACCCCTAAACAGTTACATTAATTCTATGATCAAACCTAATTTCCTATTGTTGTTAGCTATCGGTGTGAGCAGTTGGGGTCATGATTTTCAGGCTTTATCCAAGGCTAACGCTCAAACTCCACCTAGGTTAGAGCAACCCCAGACTGTCGCCACTTACGATCAGTTGATGAAAGCTGGTTACGAAGCCACAGCCCAAAGAAATTACCAACTCGCCCTAGAAAAATTTCAACAAGCTCTGGCACAACGTCCGAACAATACATTTGCTCAAAATGCGATCGCTAATATGCAGAAGTATTTAGGTCAAAACGCCGCGGCCGCCAACGCAGCCGCCAAAAATGAGAATTTGCCAATACCATTAATTGCTGGCTCAGCCCTGTTATCCATCGCTTTATTGGCAGCTTTACTATCGCTTTTCCTTCAATACCGTCCCAAGGGCAAAGCCTCAAAACCGCGCAAAAAGACAACTTACGTCACTCCTAAAAACCCACTCGACAACTTTTCTAGGGGCAATGGCAATTCCTTCGATGCGGACACCAAGACGGGCAGTGACATTAATGGCGGTGGTGAAGAGGATTTCGAGCCTTCTTTGCCCGTACAAGCTACCTCCCGTATCCCGAACGCCGACTTAATCCTGAGTTTAATTGAAAGTCTTCGCGATAACGATCCCCGTACCCGTAGACGGGCGGTTTGGAAGCTGGCACAGATGTCCGATTCTAGGGCAATGCAGCCTTTAGTCGATAGCATGGTGGATGGGGATTCCTACGAACGCAGTTTAACCCTAGAAGCCCTCGCTCAAATCTGCACCCGCTCCCTGCGACCGATGAACCAAGCTTTGGCTATCTCTCTCCAGGATAAAAATCCCCAGGTGCGGAAAAATGCTATTCGGGATTTAACCAGACTCTACGATATCATGTCTCAGATCAGTCAATTAATTTGTCATGCCCTCGATGATTCCGATGAGGAAGTGCAAGAAACGGCACGCTGGGCAATTAGACAGTTAAATCTGCAATTAGCTCCCCGTTTAGATATTGCTCCCCTAGAAACCACTGGTGAACCGGAAGATGATGACGTACAGGATACTTCCTTCACTGAAACCACACCCACTGAGGTGCAAAATTGAGTCGAAAACTGTTATTTATCTCCACCCCCGTGGGATTTCTGGGTTCGGGGGGCGGCGGTGGCGTAGAATTAACTCTTTATAATCTCGCTCGTACTCTGACCAGGCAAGGCTATCTGGTGCGGGTAGTGGCTCCAGAAGCCTCGCAGTTGCATGATATTCCCTTAATCACTATAGCAGGAAATGCCCAGATTTCCGCCCAAAGTCAGGGCCAGCAAGCCCCGATTTTAATGCCCGAAAATGCCGTTTTGGCCAATATGTGGCACTACGCCCAATCAGTACAAAGTCAGTATGATTTGATTGTTAATTTTGCCTACGATTGGCTCCCTTTTTATCTCACTCCTTTTTTTGCCACTCCCGTCGCCCATTTAGTCAGCATGGCTTCCGTTTCTTTGGCGATGGATCATATTATTGAAAAAACCTATAGCAGTTTTCCCCATTTACTCGCTTTTCACACCCTCGCCCAAGCGGAAACTTTCTCCCTCTCTCCCCCCTATCGCTGTTTGGCTAATGGTTTAGACCTATCTTTGTATCAGTTTCGGGCCGATTCCTCCCCCTGTCTAGCCTGGGTGGGACGGATTGCCCCGGAAAAGGCTTTGGAAGATGCGATCGCTGCTTGTCAACAGTTAGGTGTGCCTTTACGCGTTTTCGGTCATATTTCCGATCCTCTCTACTGGCAAAATTTACAGGATACCTACAGTTTCGATTTAGTCGATTATCGCGGGTTTTTGCCCACCGAGAGCCTACAAAAAGAGCTAGGCGACTGTTTTGGCCTGTTGATGACCCCGCGCTGGGTTGAGGCTTTTGGTAACGTGGCTATTGAAGCTTTGGCCTGTGGTGTTCCCGTAGTTGCCTATCGTCGCGGTGGTCCAGTAGAAATTATTGAAGATGGAAAAACTGGTTTTTTAGTTGAACCCGATAGTATCGAGGGATTAGTTACAGGAATTAAAAATTTAGACCGGATCGATCGATATTCTTGTCGTGCAGTAGTCGAGCAAAAATATTCCCTAGAAGCTTTAGCAAATCGAGCTATTAATTGGTTTGAAGAAATTTTTGCTCGCAAAAAATAAATAGGCTCTCTTGGTTTAGTCCGGTTAAATCTAGCCTAGCATAAACTTTTCTATCGGGTTATCCCAGAAGGGTTTGGGAGCAACCACGGAGGCACAAAGAACACAAAGTGAAAAAAGCTAGGGTAATCGATCTTGCCGGTCAAGAAGAAGGATTAATAGCCATTTATAGAGAGAATTAGTCATGCAAGCTTCTCAGGTTAAAATTGAATATGGAGACTTTCAAACTCCCCCGGAGTTAACCGAAAAGATTTGTCAAAAATTATGGCAAATTCATGTTAAACCCGATGTTATTATTGAGCCAACTTGTGGTATAGGTAACTTTTTAAAAGCAGCAGCACTTACCTTTAAACAAACTGAAAAAATCCTCGGCTTTGAAATTAATCCTAATTATATCACTCAGATTAATCAAGATCGGCAAATATGCCAAGATCAAAGAATACAAG
This sequence comes from Microcystis sp. M061S2, assembly GCF_020245605.1. Taxonomy (NCBI): domain Bacteria; kingdom Bacillati; phylum Cyanobacteriota; class Cyanophyceae; order Chroococcales; family Microcystaceae; genus Microcystis; species Microcystis sp. M061S2. Next base: position 44,820 of record NZ_JADBUP010000074.1, read on the forward strand.
TTGAACAGAAGAATTTTTTTGATTGTGACTGGTATTCCCTGACTCAATTATGGTCAGAAAATATTTTATTCTTGGGGAATCTGCCTTGGATAACCAACTCAAAACAAGGACTTATTAACGGAAAAAATTTACCTCAAAAAAGCAACTTTCAAGGCTATCATGGTTTAGATGCCATGACGGGAAAAAGTAATTTTGATATTTCAGAGTGGATGTTAATTAAGCTGATTGAATGTCTCGATCGACGTTCAGCTTATCTGGCAATTATTTGTAAAACGGCCGTATCTAGAAAAATTTTAAACTATATCTATACTCACAAAATTCATCTCGTTTACTCGGCAATTTATCCGATCAATACTCAAAAATATTTTCAAGCAAATGTAGATGCTTGTCTTCTATTTTGTCAATTTGATTCTCATTCAGAAAATTACTTTTGTGATGTTTTCAATAGTTTTGAAGAAGGGAAATTTCAGCGCATTGGTTATCAAAATAATATCCTAGTCAGAGATTTAAATGCTTTTACTAGATTAGAATATTTATATCATCGGCATCCTCAGGAAAAATGGCGTTCAGGAATTAAACATGATTGCTCAAAAGTCATGGAGTTGCAGTTAGTTAATGGAATTTTTCTCAATGGTTTAAAGGAAGTCGTTGATATTGAACCCACCTATCTTTATCCTCTCCTGAAAGGTTCAGATGTGGCACAAAATCGCCTAGAGGTTATCAATAAATACATTTTGGTAACTCAGAAGTTTATCGGTGAATCTACAGAAAATATACGCGATATAGCACCAAAAACTTGGCAATATTTAGTTGATCATAAAAATTATTTTCTAGACAGAAAGAGCAAAATTTATCAAAATCAGCCAGACTTTTGCATATTTGGCGTGGGTTCTTACAGCTTCTCACCTTTTAAAATTGCCATTTCTGGACTTTATAAAAAACTGAATTTTAACCTGATATTACCCTATCAAAATCAACCCGTTATTTTCGATGATACTGTTTACTTCCTAAGCTTCGATGATTTAGATACCGCTCAAAAAACCTTACAGCTTCTCAATTCTTCCCTAGGCAGAGAATTTTATTCATCCTTAATATTTTGGGATGAAAAACGACCGATAAAAACCCGTATTTTAAATAGTTTAAATTTATCAGTTTTAGCCGAGAAGTTGTTATCCTATAAGCTTTAATTTTAGCTGCGTTAATGACCCACCCGACAAGATCGGTGATCTGCTATGCAGTGCCTTCGGCATCGCACTATATCGTTTCCTAAGCTAGTGAGGTACACCTATTTTTCTTCCCTTTTGCCTTTTGCCTGTTGCCTTTTGCCTAAAACCCATAACTTTTGTACCTCAGCAGAGTGAAAAACGCTATATATCGATTGAGTCTGATTGACGATTCGATCGTAAAATAACAAGATATCAAGAGAGTACAGGTCAAATATGCCGAAATTTGTTATCTGGGGTAGTTATTGTGAAAACGTGCTGGAAAAACGCGCACCCTATCGTCAAGCACATCTAGAGGGATTAAATCAACAGAAAGAACGGGGAATTCTCGTTACTATCGGACCAACGGCAGATTTAAGCCAAGTTTTCGGAATTTATCAGGCAGCCAGCGAGTCAGAAGTGCGAGAATTAATCGAAGCGGATCCCTACTGGCAAAATGGTATCTGGACAGAATACCAAGTCAAAGAATGGATTCAAGCCATTTAAGGGGACTATCAGCTATATTTTTCTATAAGGGTGTTGTCTTAAAGCTGACAGCTTTCCTACTTTTTGCTTATCGCCATGGTTTACATCAAAAAGGTCGAACTCTCACACTTCAAATCCTTCGGGGGAACAACCCCTATACCCTTTTTACCGGGGTTTACGGTGGTTTCCGGTCCAAATGGTTCGGGAAAGTCGAATATCCTCGACGCATTGCTATTTTGCTTGGGATTAGCTACTTCCAAGGGAATGCGGGCCGAAAGATTACCGGATTTAGTCAATCATAGCTATAACAGTCAACGTCATAGCACCGAAGCGAGTGTTTCGGTGACTTTTGATGTTAGCGATATTCCCGACGCAACCGATAGGGATTGGACGGTTTCCCGACGCTTAAAAGTGGCTAAGGGTGGCAGCTATACTTCTACCTACTATATCAATGGGGAAACCTGTACGGTTAGCGAACTTCACGACCAGTTAAACCGTTTACGCATCTATCCCGAAGGGTACAACGTGGTGTTACAGGGGGACGTAACCCGAATTATCAGCATGAATGCCAAGGAAAGACGGGAAATTATCGACGAATTGGCAGGAGTAGCCGAATTTGACCGCAAAATTGAGAAAACTAAGGAGAATATCGATTCGGTTAAAGAAAGGGAAGAACGCTGCCAAATTATTGCCACAGAATTGCAAAAATCTCTCGAGAAATTAGCACTCGATCGCATTAAAGCCGAAAAATACCAAAAACTCAAGGCCCAAGTCCAAGAAAAACAACAATGGGAAATTGTCCTCCATTGGCAAAATCTCCAGCAGCGCTGCCAGCAAGTACAAGGACAAATTCAAGCTGGGGAAAGGGAAAAACAGGTTTTAACCGAGACTATCGCCAATTTATCCGAACAAATCGCCCAAAATAGTCAAGAATTAGAGAAACTCAATCAACAGGTTAAAGCTTTCGGGGAAGATGAACACCTGTCCCTGACTTCCCGATTAGCGAGTCAACAGGCCAAACGACAACAACAGCAAGAACGACAAAAAGAGTTAGAAAACCTTGAAAAAGAGTCTCAGGCACAGAAAAACAGACTTTTAGAGGATATTAATCGCTACAATCTCGAATTAAATCAGATTACTGCCCAAAAAAGCCGTTTAGAAACTGAAATTTTACCCAATCTCCTACTGACAACCCAAACCGCAAGGGAAACCCTAGAAAACCATCGTCTGCAAGCAAGTAGTCTCGCGGAAGCGTCAGAAGCTTGGGTAAAAGAACAAAGTGACCTTTCCCGCAATATTACCCGTCTTCAGGAACAATTAAACCCCTACCGTAGCCAACGAGCCCAATTGACCGAAAGATGCGATCGATTGCAAACTAATATAGTAGAAGCTGGTCAACGTCTGCAAGAATTAGAGCAAGTCGTTAGCACAAAAACAGAAGAAAGTCAAGAAATATTACAAAAAATTAATCAATCAGAACCAGATATCCAAAATTTAGCCCAAAAACTCACCATTGCCGAACAAAATCGCGTCATCAGTCAGGACACCCAAAAACGTCTGCTAAAAGAACAACGGGACAAACAGAGGGAATTAGATAAACTGGAAGCGACTAAGCAAGCGCAACAGGAGGCCCAGGGAACCTATGCTACTCAAATATTATTACAGTCAGATTTGCCCGGAATCTGCGGATTAGTAGCACAATTGGGCGAAGTAGAGGAACGTTATCAAATTGCTCTGGAAATCGCCGCCGGAGGTCGTTTAGGTCATGTAGTCGTCCAAGATGATAGCGTTGCGGCTGCCGGAATTGCCTTGCTAAAACAGCGTCGCATCGGTCGGGCCACTTTTTTACCCCTGAATAAAATTCGTCCTCCCCGTCCCCAGGATATTTCCTCTCTGCGTCATGCGCGGGGTTATCTGGATTTAGCGGTGAATTTGGTTAAGTTTCAACCCCAGTATCGGGAGGTTTTTAACTATATTTTTGGCAGTACCGTGGTTTTCGAGGATATAGATTCTGCCCGTTATTATATCAATCAATATCGTATTGTTACTTTGGATGGCGAGTTATTAGAGATGACTGGCGCTATGACTGGAGGCAGCCAACCGACGCGATCGGGGCTGCGTTTTGGTAAAATTTCTCCTAAGGAGTCTAGTGAAGTGGAATCTCTACGGGAAAGATTAGCAGAAATCGATCGCATTCTTACCCGCAACGAAGAAAAAATTACTCAAGTTAATAATCTTATCAGTCAGTTAACCCAACAGTTAACCGAAACCCGTCAAAGTCATCGGGAAAATCAATTATCTCTACAACAATTAAGCAAGGATTTACAACGTTTAACCACAGAAAAAGAGGATTTAACCCGTCAATTATCGGGCCAGCAAGAGGAAATTACTATTTCTCGTCAACGGTTAGAGGTATTAACCAGAGAAATTCCTGAGTTAGAGTTATCTTTACAGGAAGAACAGGAGAAATTAACTGCTTTAGAGGCCAATCATACCCATAGCGAATGGCAACAGGTACAGGGAATAATTCGCGCTCAAGAATTAGAGTTACAAACCCAAGAAAATCACCTCGCGACAGTCCGCGAACAGTTGAAAGATTTACAAAGTCAACAGATCAGACTAGAAGAAAAAAGTCAAGAGTCTGGGGATAGAATTATTGAGATTGACAAGATAATTACCGATGCAGTTAATCAGAGAAATATCGGTAATCTGGAGATAGAAAAACTTGATCGCCATATTTTAGAAATCAATCAAGCTTTACAGCAATTATCCCGACAACTAGGGGAAACCAAGCAAAAAAGAGACCAATTAGAGACAGTTTTGCGACAACAACAAAACCAACAACAACAGGCTATCTGGCAATCGGAAAAGTTAGTCAACAATCAAGAGGAAAGACAAGCATTACTAACCACTTTACAGACAGAAATTAGTCAACTAGAAAGCGACTTACCCAATCCCTTGCCCGAAATTCCCGAAAGTGAGCGAGATTTCGAGAAAATTCAAAGCGATATTCGGCAGTTACAAAAGAAATTAGAAGCTTTAGAACCTGTGAATATGTTAGCTTTAGAAGAACACCAAAAAACTAAAGAGAGATTAGATGAACTATCAGAAAAACTGCAAACTCTAGAGGGAGAAAGAACCGAACTACTTTTACGCATAGAAAACTTTACCACCCTCAGATTTAATGCTTTTCAGGAAGCATTTACTGCCGTTAACGAAAACTTTAAGAATATATTTGCTACCCTGTCCGATGGCGACGGTTACTTACAACTAGAAGACGAAAATGATCCCTTTAATGGTGGCTTAAATCTGGTGGCACATCCGAAAGGAAAACCCGTACAGCGATTAAGTTCCATGTCTGGAGGTGAAAAATCTTTAACCGCTTTAAGCTTTATTTTTTCCCTACAAAGATATCGTCCTTCTCCCTTTTATGCGTTTGATGAAGTGGATATGTTTTTAGATGGGGCCAATGTAGAGAAATTGGCCAAAATGATTCAAAAACAAGCACAACAAGCGCAGTTTATTGTCGTTAGTTTGCGTCGGCCGATGATTGAAGCATCGGAAAGAACCATCGGTGTCACCCAAGCGCGGGGAACCCATACACAGGTACTAGGAATTAAAGTTTAACCTTAGACGCAAGTGGGGTGTGGGAATTATAAATTATGAATTATGAATTATAAATTATGAATTATGAATTATGAATTGGGGTGTGGGGAAGTGGGGTGTGGGGAAGTGGGGAAGTGGGGAAGTGGGGAAGTGGGGAAGTGGGGTGTGGGAAGCTTTTCAGTTATCAGTAAACAGTAATCAGTGAACTGAAAACTCACATCTGATAACTGATAACTGATAACTGATAACTGCCAGACAAGCCGGACAAAGTTAAGTTATATTAAGATTACTCAGAATGCGTCCTCGTCCCATTCAGAAATCTCATGACTCAACCGCAAGCACAACGCATCCTCTACGTTAGACTCCCCTGTAACCCCATTTTCCCCATCGGTGTCGTTTATCTTTCCGACCACGTTCATAAACTATTCCCCGACATCGAACAAAGGATTTTTGACCTTGGCACCGTCCCCCCCTTAGACTTTAACCAGGCACTCGATCGCTGTGTTGACGAATTTCGGCCCACCCTGCTAGTATTCTCCTGGCGGGATATTCAAATATATGCTCCCGTCGGTGGTCGCGGTGGTAATCCCCTGCAAAACGCCTTTGAATTTTACTACGCTAAAAACCCCCTAATCAAGCTGCGAGGTGCTTTAGGAGGTTTAAAGGTGACAACAGCCTACTACGGCGAATTATGGCGCAATCAGGGACTAATTCGCCGAGGGTTGCAGCAGGCCAAAAAATACCATCCCGAAGCGCGAGTTATCGTCGGGGGTGGTGCCGTCAGTGTTTTCTACGAACAACTAAAAACCAAACTGCCCACAGGAACAATTGTATCAGTGGGAGAAGGGGAAACGCTGCTAGAAAAATTCCTCTCTGGCCGGGACTTTAGCGATGAACGTTGTTATGTCGTCGGAGAAACCACACCCCGGCCGCGTTTAATCCACGAATCCCCCACCCCGTTAGAAAAATCCGCTTGTAACTACGACTATATCGCCAGTATTTGGCCGGAATTTTCCTACTATTTCCAAGAAAACGACTTTTATATCGGGGTACAAACCAAGCGCGGCTGTCCCCATAACTGCTGCTACTGCATCTATACCGTTGTCGAAGGGAAACAAGTACGCATTAATCCCGCCGATGAAGTAGTTAAGGAAATACGCCAATTATACGACCGCGGCATTCGCAATTTCTGGTTTACCGATGCCCAATTTATCCCCGCCAGAAAATTTATCGACGATGTAGAAGAACTATTAGAAAAAATCCTCGCCGCTGGGATGAAAGATATCCATTGGGCTGCCTATATTCGCGCCGATAATCTCACCCCGAAACTGTGCGATTTAATGGTAAAAACAGGCATGAACTACTTTGAAATTGGTATCACCAGTGGTTCTCAGGAATTAGTCCGTAAAATGCGGATGGGCTATAATTTGCGGACAGTTCTGCAAAATTGTCGGGACTTAAAAGCGGCGGGTTTTAATGATCTGGTTTCGGTAAATTATTCCTTTAATGTTATTGATGAAACCCTAGAAACTATTCGTCAAACTATCGCCTATCATCGGGAATTAGAAAACATTTTTGGAGTCGATAAAGTGGAACCAGCCATCTTTTTTATCGGACTACAACCCCACACCCATCTAGAAGAATACGCCATCAAAAAAGAAATTCTTAAACCCGACTACGATCCCATGAGTTTAATGCCCTGGACAGCCAAAAAACTGCTCTGGAATCCTGAACCTTTGGGGTCATTCTTTGGCGAAGTTTGTCTGCAAGCATGGCGACAAAATCCCGATGATTTTGGACGGGAAGTGCTGAAAATTTTGGAAGCAAGACTAGGGAAAGCCGATTTAGAATCCGCTCTGACCGCACCCATAGAAACTAAGGAAAAAGTCTTAATTCCTGCTTAAAAATTAATTTTAGTCAATCCCAAGGCGGCAATTAGCGTTACCATGAGTCTGAAATCAGGAGATGATCAAAATCCCTTTACCGGTAACTGCAAAATGACCGACCATCGCCTCCATGGGCTAGAATTAGCGGAATATATCGCCCTAGGATTAACCCTGCTTACCCTTATCGCCATGGGTGCGGGGTTTTTGCCTTTGTTCCTCCTAGTCGTGACTTTCGGGTTGAATATTCTCAATCGTCTCCGAGAAAGAACCAGGCAACTTCAACGCTTAACCGAGATAACCGGTCATTTACAGGAGCAGTGGGAAGAAGAAAAAGAAGCTTTATCGGCCCAAATACAGTCCCTCACTCCCGCGGTGGCCAGCGATAACGCCCGTGCGGTCGCAACGCGCTCGCTACGCGAGATCGCAGAATTAGAGGAGAATATTCTCACCCTCGAACAGTCCTACAATCAAATTATTCAATATATCAACCGTAACGGGCTGCTGGAACGCATCGAACATCTGGAAAAATCCTACAGTCGCTTACAAAGAGAGATTTTGCCGCTTAACGAAGAATCAGCAGATATTAACGCCATAAAAGCGGAAAATGAGCCACAAATCACCCTACCCGCCCTTAATTTAACTCCCACTTCCCCCCCCGTCCCTATCCCCCATTGGCACTATTATCGCCGTCTGAGCGCCCATCGGGAAATGATTACAGCGATCGCAATTACTGAGGATCAAAGGTTTTTAATTAGCGTTAGTTGGGATCGTACCCTAAAAATCTGGGATTTTGCGAGAGGAACCCTGATTAATACGGTGGAAGCTCATGATCAGGGCATTTTAGCCCTAGCAGTCACCAGAAACGGCGATTATCATCTAGCGACGGGAGGATTCGATCAAACCGTTAAATTATGGACTTTAGCCAGCGATGGCAGTAATCTGGAATTAAATCAAATTTTCCTCGGTCATCTCGGTTCGATTCACGGTTTGGATTTTGCCCCCCGTTGGCATTTTTTGGTGAGCGGTAGTTACGATCAAACCCTAAAACAGTGGAATTTAGAGCAGGAAAACGAAGAATTTAGCTCCTATGACAGTCTAGGGGCAATTTATGCCCTAGCAGTGGCTCCTAATCAAGATTTTATCGCCGCAGCTGGAGGTGATGGCACTGTCACCCTCTGGCAATTGGGATCGGGAGCAAAAATCGCCGTCCTATCCGGTAACGTTTCTTCGGTGCAGAGTCTGGCGATCGCTGCCGATGGTCAGATTATTGCCGCCGGTTGTGTGGATGGGACGGTGAAAATCTGGCGATACGACCCCGAGAAAAGCGGTCATTTTGCGCCAATTCGGGTGATCAATGCCCATAATGGTCAGGTGACCAGCTTGGTATTCGCAGAGGAGGGTCAGTGGTTATTTACCGGGGGAACCGACGGAGAGATTAAAATCTGGTTAGCCAATTATCAACAGGCGATCGCCACTCTCACCGCTGCCGATGGGCGATCATCGCCAATTTCCAGTTTAGTTCTCAGCCCCGATTATTGTCACCTAGCGGCGGCTGCGGCCGACGGCAGCATCACCATCTGGGAAAATATCACTTAATGGTCGATCGAACTAGAAAAATTGTATAATGTAATGTCCCGGACTCGGTCAGGCCAGTTTGACCCGAAGAAAAAGTGACTGAGTTAACTGTCGTTTCTGCCCAATAGTTGTCATCGGGGCATCGAGAACGCGAGAGCGATCGCTTATCCCAGAATCATTACCCATAGTAAAAAATTCAGAATGAAGACTCCAACAGATCAAAGATTTGATTACGTCAAAATCGGTTTAGCGTCCCCCGAGAGAATTCGACAATGGGGAGAAAGAACCCTACCTAACGGTCAAGTCGTCGGAGAAGTAACCAAACCAGAAACGATCAACTATCGGACTCTCAAACCGGAAATGGATGGGTTATTCTGCGAGAAAATTTTTGGCCCCTCCAAGGACTGGGAATGTTGGTGCGGTAAATACAAACGCGTCCGTCACCGGGGAATTGTCTGTGAACGTTGCGGGGTGGAAGTCACCGAGTCCCGGGTACGTCGTCATCGCATGGGTTTTATCAAATTAGCTGCCCCCGTCACTCACGTTTGGTATCTCAAAGGTATTCCCAGTTATCTCAGTATCCTGCTCGATATGCCCCTGCGGGACGTGGAGCAGATCGTCTATTTTAATGCCTATGTGGTTCTCGATCCGGGTAACGCGGGCAATCTTAGTTATAAACAACTCCTCAGCGAAGATCAATGGTTAGAGATCGAAGAAGAAATCTACGCGGAGGATTCGGAATTAGTCGGCATTGAAGTGGGTATCGGGGCCGAGGCTATCCAAAGACTCTTACAGGAAATTAACCTGGAAGAAGAAGCGGAAAGACTGCGGACGGAAATTGTCGAAAGTAAGGGGCAAAAACGGGCAAAATTAATTAAACGTCTCCGGGTAATCGATAACTTTATCGCCACGGGTTCTCAGGCAGAATGGATGGTTTTAAGCGTAATTCCCGTGATTCCTCCCGATTTACGCCCGATGGTGCAGTTGGACGGCGGCCGTTTTGCCACCTCTGACCTGAACGATCTCTACCGTCGGGTGATTAACCGCAATAACCGTTTATCCCGTCTGCAAGAAATTCTCGCCCCGGAAATTATCGTCCGCAATGAAAAACGGATGTTACAGGAGGCCGTCGATGCTTTAATTGATAACGGTCGTCGCGGTCGCACGGTGGTGGGGGCCAATAATCGCGCCCTGAAGTCTTTATCGGATATTATCGAGGGTAAACAGGGGCGTTTCCGTCAAAATCTCCTCGGTAAACGGGTTGACTATTCGGGACGTTCGGTTATCGTTGTCGGTCCGAAATTGAAGATCTATCAATGCGGTTTACCCCGGGAAATGGCGATCGAATTGTTCCAACCCTTCGTTATCCATCGTTTAATTAAATTAGGCATCGTCAATAATATCAAGGCAGCCAAGAAAATGATCCAACGGGGGGATGCCAATGTTTGGCACGTCTTGGATGAAGTAATCACGGGACACCCGGTGATGTTAAACCGCGCTCCTACCCTGCACCGTTTGGGCATTCAAGCGTTTGAACCGATACTGGTGGAGGGCCGGGCGATTCAGTTACATCCCCTCGTCTGTCCCGCTTTTAACGCTGACTTTGACGGCGACCAAATGGCCGTACATATTCCCCTCTCCCTGGAAGCACAATCGGAAGCGCGATTATTGATGTTAGCTTGTCATAATATTCTCTCACCGGCGACCGGTCGCCCGATTGTTGCCCCTTCTCAGGATATGGTTTTGGGTTGTTATTATCTCACGGCCGAAAATCCCAAGGCCCAAAAGGGTGGGGGTCGTTATTTCGCCAGCATGGATGACGCTATTCGCTCTTTCGATCAGGGATTGGTGGATCTACACGCTTCTGTGTGGTTGCGTTTACCCGTCGGAGAAAAGGTGAAAACCAATAAACCCGATGAGGAAGTCCTGGAAACGGAAACTCTCCCCGATGGCAGCATCTGGAAATATTATCGGGAGCGCAAAACCAGGGAGAAGGATGGTGAGATAATTTCTCAGTATGTGCGTACTACTGTGGGGCGAATTATCTACAATAAGACGATTCTAGAGGCTTTGGTGGTCTAGAGAGAGATTAGGTTAGGGTGGGCAATGCCCACCTTAATTTTTAGGCTAAAGCGGCAATACATTCTATTTCCACTAGCACATCTTTGGGAAGACGGGCCACTTCCACACAGGCCCGGGCCGGGGCAGTTTCCGGGGGGAAATAACGGGCATAAACTTGATTCATCGCCCCGAAATTGGCTAAATCCGAGAGAAAGACGGTAGTTTTCACCACATTTGACCAATTAGCCCCGGCAGCGGTTAAAATGCCCTCTAGATTGGCCATAACTTGTTCGGTTTGGGCGCTAATTTCCCCAGAGACGATTTCACCCGTGACGGGATCTAGGGGAATTTGTCCCGCAACAAAGAGAAAAGGACCAGGAGCGGCGATCGCTTGATTATAGGGACCCACAGGGGCCGGAGCTTTATCAGTACGGATGACCTGATTATTCATGGGCAGGATAGTTAAAAAAGATGACATTGAATCAATTGAATATTTTCCCAGTTTTTCGATCGCTTGCAGTTAATTTTCGCCGGTTAGGGGGTTTAATTTTGACTGATTGTCTTTATCGAAGGTGCGCTAAAAGCGATTGTACGAGAAATAAGTCAACATTTATGACGTTGCAATTCTGCATCTAACTCTGTTAACAAAGCATATATTCTATCAAAATCATGTTGAGTTTTAGAAGGAGCGTCATAGGTTCTCAAAGTACCTTTAGTATGAGTATGAGCCGCTCGATTGCGACTTCTCTTTAGATTACCGAGATCACCTTTTAAAGCACTAATTTTACCGGTTTTTTCTAACTTTTTTTCGATTTTTTCTAATGTTGCTAAACCAATAACCATAATCAACATTTTTCTAAAAGCTTCATATTGAAAGTTAGAGTTAGGCTTAATAATCTCGTCTTTGATGAATTTTTGGTTAGCTGGGGACTTTAAGCATCGTTTAGCACATCTTAAAACTATATCATCCATAGTTTCCTCGATCCAGCCACATAATTCTATAAGAGCTAGTTTAGAATAAAAAATCTTTTGATCATCACTTGTAGAGTCATTATAGAGTTTATCAAGCCTGTTTAACGTCTTGAATAAATAACTTTTAGTAATCATTACCAGTAGATGAAAAAATTTTGATAGATGTATTAATTCTCTCTAAAGCCTTATCTTTTTGATAAATACCACTAGCTAAATTTTTAGTCAAAAATGGTTCAGATTTTATTAATCTAGAATACTTGTCTTGTAATTCATCATTGGAGAGATTGACTAAAGTATCTAAATTCTTGGCAACTCCTAACAGAATTCCCTCAGCAATAACTTTACTGGTTTTGAGAGGTTCCTCTTTGAAGATTCTATCATAAATTAAGTCAACAGTTTGCTTAAATAATTTATCTTTATCTTGAATGAAATCTTCGTGAGCAAATCTATGTTTATACATATAATCATTTAAAAATCTGGTCAATTTCCCCTTGTAGTTCTGGTATTCATCATAAAAAGCAAAGAAACGAAGCACTAATTCTTCATCTTCAAATCGAGATGCTTTTTGCTGCTTTCGATCCATCAGCAAAAGCCAGTTTTCATATTGAGCGCATTTTTTTAAAAAACTATTAAACTCGCCATTATAGATACAATTTCTGATCTCCTGATTATTGAGTTTTACTCCACCGGTATTTAAGCGATGGAAAATGGTAAAAATATAATTATTATGAGCTTTTTTGCTGGAGTCATAGCGAATCATGGTGATGGGAATAGTCATATTTTCTACGCGTTCATATAATTCTTCATGCTGAGTTTTTATTTCCTCAACTGTTTTTCCAGAAATAGACGAATCTACATCAGCTAATTTTGATAGCCTCCAATTTTCAGTAGTTAAAAATTTGACGATGGTACTAATTCGTTGTAATCCATCGATGATATAGCGTTTATCTGTCTTATAGTCAAGACTAATACACATACTAGGAATCGGTAACTGTTTCATTAAACTATCAATAAAACGAGTTTGTTGTGGATAAGTCCACACCACATCTCTTTGAAAATCTGGATCGATAACCAATTGTTTTTTTTGATACATTCTAACTAGATCAGAGCAGGATCGCTGCTCATTGTAAGCAATAATATCTACAGGAGGAAAATCCACATCATCTTCTTCCTCTAGATACTTTTCTTCTTCGGATGCTAGTAATTTCTCTTCTTGAGTGAGATAATTAACCATAATTTTTATCCCTCCTAATATCTATAAAATTTTCACAGTTAAAAGGGTACTTTATTAGACAATAAAGCACCATTTTAATTTAGCTTAGAACTCTCCTTTTAAAGCGGCATTACAGCGCTCGCAAATAGTGGGATCATCGGCAAATTTTCCCACTTGAGTGGAATAATTCCAACAGCGATCGCATTTTTCGCCGTCTGCTTTGACAATTCCCACCGAAACAAAGTCCGATTCTCCTTTATATTCTGCGGTTTGAATTGCGCTAATATCACTAACTAATTCCACCTGAGAAGAGAGAAATAGATAACGCAATTCATCGACTTTATTTCCCGTTAAACTATCACAATTGTTGAATAATTTTAACTCCTGTTGTAAGGTTTCATCGGGAACATAAAGTAAAACTTTTGCCTCTAAAGAAGCACCGATCGCCTTATCATTTCTTGCAGTTTCCATCACCTTATTAACTTCGGTGCGTAGCTGCCGGAATTTGGCCCATTTATCGGCCAATTCGCGATTATTCCAAGCAGGATCGATGTTTAGCCATCCTGACTCAAATACCGATAAATAAGGAGTTTTGTAGGGGAGAAATTGCCAGATATCTTCCGCTAGATGAGACAGGACAGGAGCGATCGCTTTAGCAAGATTTTCTAAAGCAATAGCATAAACTGTTTGACAACTGCGACGACGGAAAGAATTAGAATCAGAAATGTATAAACGATCCTTAGCGATGTCGATATAAAAGTTAGATAAATCGACAACACAAAAATTCTGTACCGTCTGGAAAAAGCGGAAGAATTGGAAACTTTCAAAAGCTGCCGTAACTTCCGTAAACACCTCCGAGATACGATGTAACATATAGCGATCAATCTCCGGTAGCTTTTCATAAGCTACCGCATCTTTAACGGGATCAAAATCATTTAAACTCCCCAGTAAAAACCTGGCAGTATTCCGGATTTTATTACGGATATCTACCAACTGTTTAAGAATATTTTTACCGATATTCACATCATTGGTATAGTCCACCGAGGACACCCATAACCGAATCACATCCACCCCATAAGCGGGTTCTTTTTTCTGGTCTTTACCCCCATTAATGATCACATTGGGATCGATGACATTACCCAGAGATTTACTCATTTTTCGTCCCTGTTCATCCAAAACAAAACCGTGAGTTAACACCGTTTTATAGGGAGCAATACCATTAGCAGCGACACTGGTTAATAAACTCGATTGAAACCATCCCCGATGCTGATCCGATCCTTCTAGATACATATCCGCAGGATAACTTAATTCTGGTCGAGCATTAGCCACCGCATTCCAACTAGAACCAGAATCAAACCACACATCCATAGTATCCATTCCCTTGCGATAACTGCGACCATTATCGCGATAACTGGGAGGCAACAATTCCTCTACAGATAACTCCCACCAAGCATTAGAACCCTTGACCGCGAAGATAGCTTGAACGTGATTAATCGTCTCCTCCGTTAACAGAGGTTCATTCGTTTCTTCGTCATAAAAAACAGGAATAGGAACCCCCCAACTGCGCTGACGAGAGATACACCAATCGCTTCTTTCACTAACCATAGAAGTGATGCGATTCTTACCCGTTGCAGGAATCCAACGCACCGAATCAATTGCATCTAAAGCTAATTCTCGGAATCCTTCCACGGAAGCAAACCATTGTTCTGTTGCGCGGAAAATTGTCGGTTTTTTGGTTCTCCAATCGTAGGGATATTTATGCTGGTATGCTTCTTCTTTGAGTAAGGCACCCTTTTCTGTCAGTGCTAAAATTATCGCTTCATTAGCATCTTTCAGGACATTTAAACCCGCAAATTGTCCCGCTTCTGCGGTGAAATTTCCCTTATCATCCACGGGAGAAAGTATCGGTAAACCGTAACGTTGGCCGACGATATAATCCTCCTGACCATGGCCGGGGGCCGTGTGAACTAATCCGGTGCCGGAATCAGTGGTGACATAATCCCCACCGATGAGAATCGCACTTTCTCTGTCAAACAAAGGATGACGATATTTAGTATGTTCTAATTCCAGACCTTTAACCGTTGCTTTAATTGTCAAAGTCCTGTTAAAAGTGTCGGCCAATTTTTCGACTAAATCCGTCGCTACAATTAGATAATTAGACTCGCTAGTTTCCACCACTGAATAGTTTAATTCTGGGTTTAATGCGACGGCCAAATTCCCGGGTAAAGTCCAGGGGGTAGTCGTCCAGATAGCGACGGATAAATTAGGCAAAAATGGCCTTAAAACCGGGGTTGAAACTGACGTAATTGGGAAAGCAACATAGACACTGCGGGAAGTGTGACCTTCGGGATATTCTAATTCTGCCTCAGCTAAAGCGGTTTGAGAACTGGGACTCCAGTGAACCGGTTTTAGTCCCCGATAAATATAACCTTTTAGGGCCATTTTTCCGAATACGGCAATTTGAGCGGCCTCGTATTCAGGTTGTAGGGTTAAATAGGGATTTTCCCAGTCTCCCCAGACTCCATACCTTTTGAAACCTTCACACTGTTCTTTTTGCGTTTGAAGGGCAAAATCATGGGCTTTCTGACGTAATTTCAAAGGGGTTAGACCCTCTTTTTCCGAGCTTTTGAGACTTTGTAAAACCTTCAGTTCAATCGGCAACCCGTGACAATCCCAACCAGGCACATAGCGCACTTTGTAACCTTGCAGCAGTTTATATTTATTGATAATGTCTTTGAGAATTTTGTTTAAAGCATGACCGATATGCAGGGACCCGTTAGCGTAGGGGGGGCCATCGTGGAGAATAAATAATTCTTTGGGGTTATTTTGCGCTAATTTCTCATATATTTGCTCATCTTGCCAGAATTTCTGGATTTCTGGCTCACGTTTGCTGGCATTTGCTCGCATATCAAAGTCAGTTTGAGGCAAATTAACGGTATCTTTGTAACTTTTAGCGTTGGACATTCTGGCAAACCTATGGATATCAATCGTTTTCGGGATTCATTCCTAAATAACGTCCCTTTGAGAGTCGTTATCTCTAGCCTGTCACATAACTGTAATATAAATATTACAAGTGACAATCATTGATCTATAAGTCTAGCGAGATTGTGTCCAAGAGCGATGATTCCCAAAGGCTATAATTTAGTTATTCGAGGATAGGGAGCATGGGGACGATGGTGACGAATCCTAATTTTTTTTATGTCTCTCCAGAAGTGTATCTAGAAGGGGAAAGAGTCAGTCCGATCAAGCACGAGTACCGAAAAGGACGGATTTATGCGATGGTAGGCGCAAAAAAGCCGCATATCGTTTTATCGGCCAATTTAGCCAAGGTTTTAGGTAATCATCTCGATGATAGTCCCTGTCTTGTTCTCACTTCCGATATCAAAGTCCGGTTAGAGGAGGCAAATTGTTATTATTATCCCGATATTGCGGTGGTTTGTGACGAGAGAGAGATTAACAATACCGATGATTTTATTCTCTATCCCGTTCTGATTATTGAAGTATTATCGAAATCTACGGAATCCTTTGATAGGGGTGATAAATTTAGCGATTATCAAACCTGTCCCACCTTAAAAGAATACATTCTTATTCATCAAAACCAGAGGAAAATTGAATGTCACCGTCGCGAGGATTCGGGAGTTTGGCAAGAACAGATCTATGAAGCGGGAGATGAGGTAGAATTTACCAGTGTAGGATTCCGGGGATCGATCGCTTCTATCTATCGCAAAGTCCCCGGTTTGGTATGATTACAATTCTTTTTTGACATCGCACTTTTAGGTCTCTAATTCTCTAAAGCTTCAAACTGACGTAAGGCAAGACTAGAACCTTGGTTCCAGCCTAATTCTACATAATAGGGGAAAAGTTTCTTGATATTTATATCGGGAAAGAGACGACTATTTTCGCTTTCTTGATAACCGTCTTCTCTGAACAGATATATTTTTAATTCTTCCCGACGATAAACCCACAATTCGGGGATTTTTAGCAATTGATAGGCCTCTACATCAGTCAGAGAAGTAAAATCCACTTCTATAGCTAAATCGGGAGGAGGATCAACAGTTAAATCAATTCTCTCTTTGCCTAAAATTGCCTGTCTATTATCAATATAAAAACAACTATCTGGTTCTAATCCCGCTTCCCCCGGCATTTTCAAGGTAATCGGATCAAAACATTGCCAGTCTTTACCTTGGCGACGGAGGATAATTTTTACTAAATCCCTTAATGTATCAACACGATTGCCATGACTTGGTAAAGGAGACATAAGCCGAATTTCTTGAGTTTTGCGATTAAAATAGAGTTTGGGATAGGTTTTTTGGAGACGTAAACTCAGCAATCTTTCGTAATCTTCCCAAGTCTGATGCGGAAAAATAACTTGACTGCCCGGAGATAAAGATAAAGTATTTTCGTTGAGAGTAATTAGTAGCATTTTGATAATTATTTTTAGTTTGTCAGATCCCCCCGCCTATCGGCACCCCCCTTATTAAGGGAGGCAGGGGGGATCAAGGGGGGATTAAGCTCACTTTTATACAAAAAGTGTTTTAACTAAAATTCTCTAAAGCTTCAAACTGACGTAAGGCAAGACTAGAACCTTGATTCCAGCCTAATTCTACATAATAGGGGAAAAGTTTCTTGATATTTATATCGGGAAAGAGACGACTATTTTCGCTTTCTTGATAACCGTCTTCTCTGAACAGATATATTTTTAATTCTTCCCGACGATAAACCCATAATTCGGGTATTTTCAACAATTGATAGGCCTCTACATCAGTCAGAGAAGTAAAGTCCACTTCTATAGCTAAATCGGGAGGAGGATCGACAGTTAAATCAATTCTTTCTTTGCCTAAAATTGCCTGTCTATTATCAATATAAAAACAAGTATCTGGCTCTACTCCCGCTTCTCCAGGCATTTTCAAGGTAATGGGATCAAAACATTCCCAGTCTTTACCTTGACGACGGAGGATAATTTTTACTAAATCACTTAAAAGATTGATACGTTTGCCATGACTTGGTAAAGGAGACATAAGCCGAATTTCTTGAGTTTTGCGATTAAAATAAAGTTTGGGATAGGTTTTTTGGAGACGTAAACTCAGTAATCTTTCGTAATCTTCCCAAGTCTGATGGGGAAAAATAACTTGACTGCCCGGAGATAAAGATAAAGTATTTTCGTTGAGAGTAATTAGTAGCATTTTGGTAATTATCCTTGATTTTTTCCTGTGGGATTTAACTAATTTCGCTCTGGCAACCAATGCCTATCAAGCATTTGTTCAAGGGAATAGGGACAATTTAGAGGGAAATTGTGAGGAGATATTTCAGTTTTTTGCCCGACAATAAAAACGGCATCTTGATAAATTCTTTCTTGGTTATCTAGGAGATAGTTTTCTAAATTTGTGCTTAAATATCCATTTAGCTGAACTCTAAAAGTGGCTATTTCTCCTTGCCAATGCCGATGATTTAATTCAAATTCTTCTGACCAATATTGCCATAACAAAAGATGAATAATTATCTGTCTTAAAAAACTCTCAACTCGATTTTTATCCCGTTTGCTCAAAGCCTCCAACTCCTCGATTAAATGTTGAATATCCAACTCAGCTAGACGATTTTCCTTGAGAAGTTTAATTGTTTCAGTTAACCAGAGATGTTCATCTTGTTCGTAGAGAAATTGTAACTGATTTAGCCAAGGATCTTTTTTCATATTTTTTTGGCTGAGGAGACTTCTAAAACTGCTTTCGGGTAGGCAATGCGTTGATGGTGGAATTGTTGCCAAACTTGCACAAAAACCTCGGCAATAATTGGTAATTCCTCCTGACGAATACCACTATCTACTAATTGTTGATCGCGCCATCGGGCCTGAAAAATCTTTTTGATCATATCCATGGCTTGTTCTGGGGATGCCTCCTTCAGCGATCGCAAAGCGGCCTCGCTACTATCGGCTAACATAACGATCGCCGTTTCTCGCGATTGGGGAATCGGACCATCGTAGCGAAAGGCCGCCTCATCGACGAATTCTTGACCATTTTGGGCGGATTTTTGCAAAGCTTGCTGATAAAAATAGGAAATTAAGAGATTGCCTTGGTGTTCGGGAATAAAATCGCGGACGACTCGCGGTAAACCGTGTCTGCGGGCCATGACTAACCCTTCGCTAACGTGCTTTTTAATAATCTCGGCGCTGACGTAGGGATCGTTAATTTCATCGTGTTTATTCGGGCCACCCATTTGATTTTCAATAAAACCGAGAGGATCGTGCATTTTCCCGATATCGTGATAAAGGGTTCCCGTGCGAATTAATTCCACATTACAGTGCAGTTTTCGGGCGGCCGCTTCAGCTAAACAGGCGACAAAAAGGGTATGTTGAAAAGTCCCCGGCGCTTCCGTGGCCAAACGTTTGAGCAAACTACAATTAGGATTGGACAACTCCACCAGACGAATGGGAGTGACCACATCGAAACAGCGTTCCAAATAGGGGGATAATCCTAGGGCGATTACCGTCCAAGCTATCCCCGATAGACCATAGACGAGCGCCGTGGGTAGTAGAGTATAGATGATCGTGCTGGCCGTGGCGCTAACGATTAGGTAAGTGAGCAGATAAACACCCCCTTGACTGACTCCGATTCCCATCCCTAGCAGCGATAATTCATCCCTAGAACGCAATTTTCCCGCTATCATAGCCGCTAATAGTCCCCCTATCGTCCCCGCGATTAAATCGGCGCTGATACCTTGGATGCTGAATAGGGAAAGACCGGCAGTTAAGAGGACTTGGGTGACGGCCAGAGTCGGGCCGTAGAAACTGCTGACTAATAAACCCACGGCTGCCAAATTGGTAAAGGGAATATTGGCGATCGCTAGGATCGGTGTGGTAAAACTTAGTAAACCCAAGAGAAGAAAATCCCGGTGACGCAGAGGCCGATGGAGACGCTGAGCAACGAGGCAAAAAGTCCCGATCGCGCTGGTGACAAGGATTGCCGTTGACCCTAAACCCATCCAGTTAATGCCCCGTTCGCTCAAACCAAAGCCATCGATGAGAACAAACTGAGCTTGAGTAATTTTTTCGCCTGCTTTAACGATAATTTGACCGGTTTGAGCGCTAGACATGACCATATCTACCGCTTCCACCGCTTTAGCGGCT
This sequence comes from Microcystis sp. M061S2, assembly GCF_020245605.1. NCBI lineage: Bacteria > Bacillati > Cyanobacteriota > Cyanophyceae > Chroococcales > Microcystaceae > Microcystis > Microcystis sp. M061S2. The sequence continues at coordinate 64,941 of NZ_JADBUP010000074.1, forward strand.
TGTTCTTTGGTTGCCTCCCGATCTTCTATCAGGTTCGTTTGTCCCTCTAGGGCTGCCAGAAGGATATTTTCGGCTAAAGACTGCTGGCGACTGGTTAGGCGATCGCTGCTAATCTGCACGGCGATGGTATCCTGTAGGTGACTGGTGGAAATCCCCGGGGGAATGCCTTGTATCAAAATCCGGCGACCCGCTTGCAGGACGGCTTTTTCTAGGTTTTGCCACTCTCGATCGCCTATTTGGGCCACTGTGATCAGATCGGCGTATTTGAGTTTATTTAAGCTGGAATGCCGATAATTTTGGCTGGTTTGCTCCTTTATTTGCCGTAATTGCCCTAATCGATCGATAAATTGCTCAAAGCTTCCCTTCGTCACGCGCTGACGATAGGCTTGGATTTCGCTAACAGCATATTCCTGCTCTTTTGTCAAGAGGTTTGTAAAAGATTCTTCATAGTTGAGGCGGCTTTGTAGAGTTGACCATTGAGGGGCAGAAAAGGTGAGCAGCGTTTCCATTGTGGCGTTGGAAATAGTCCTGCCCATTAAAATGGAATTTCTTCGCAGAATTGGGCGAATTTGACTTAATTGCCCTAAAGTGTCTCGCAGCGATCGCTCGATCTGGTCGGTGGTTTGGGGGTCTCTTTTCAGCCGGGGAAGCAGTCCAGCCCGAATTTTTTGGCGTTTGAGGGCGGTGGTTTCTTGGTCTTGAAAACGGGCATCTTCGGGGGCGATAATCGTGACGGGGGAAATAGTCCCGACGGCCAATTTCGGCTGATTATAGAAACGATAACCGACCACGCTAGTCAGACAACCGACGGTAAACAGGAAGATTAAGGGTCGTCGCAGTTTACCCAGGGAGTAAGAGCGAGATTTTCGGGCAGAATCAGGAAAAACAGTGAAAGAATGCAGAAAATGATTCATAAATTCCAGCTAAATTCTATAAACTGCGCCACCATGCCCAGAGGAAAAATACCAGCAATTTGGTTTTGGGTTCCCTCTTCTATTTTAAGGACTCCCTGTGCAAAAAAATTTTTTCTCGAAAGGTATCTAGGGGCTGCTGAAAAAGTTTGTTGGTGGGGTGAGGAGTCGGTCGCAGGTCGGGGAAGAGAGAGGCAAAAGGCAAGGGCTTGGAACTACACAAGGGAGGGTCTTTCTCCGTTTCCTGATGGGTTAAGCAAGAGGTAGAACCTCTAGAAATGCGTTGCAAGGGAGACCCTTGCAACGAGGTACGAGGTAAATTATCAATAGCTCTAATCTATTTCTAGATTTTCTAAATCGGCTAAATCTTGTAATCTACCTGATGCTTTTTTGTTTTTTTTAAGATTTTCTAAGTCGATAAAGTTAACAATAATATCGTCAATTTTAACCTCAATTCTGGATAAGTAACAAGTTTGGAACTCTACCCCATCGGGGGTTGTAATTAAATCAATACGGTTAGGAGGATAACCTAATTGTATCACTTGATCTGGCGTTAAAAAGTCATCAATTGTTAATCCTAAAGAACCAAAACCGAACCCTTCTAAGGCTTTGATTAGATTATAGGCATTTAACGAACTCATTTCTATCCAAATATCAATATCTTTAGTATAACGAGGATAGCCATGTAAGGCAACGGCATAGCCGCCTAAGACGAGATAACGCACTTGATTATCGTTTAACAATTGTATAAACTCTTTGAAGTCTTGGTTCAGCATTATATTTATATTGATGATATTCTTGACGAATTTCTTCTAAGGCCGATAGTCTCGTTTGGTACGATTGACTACGCCAATAGGCTGTCTCCGTTTTGGGAGCTTTTAAGTTAACTTTTTGATGAGTGATTTTCATAGAGAGATTAAGTAGGTAGGCGTTAAAAATTATCAGACACCCCCCTTATCAAGGGTAGATCCCCCCGCCTATCGGCACCCCCCTTATCAAGGGGGGCAGGGGGGATCGAACTTAAAATCCATTTTTAATTTAATTATAACCCAGCTACTTAAGTGTTATTTTTCGCTTTTATTGTTTAAAGAGGGGTGGCAGTTTCTAGGGAAATTTTAAGATTCCTGTTCTCAGAAATCCTGTAGTTAAGTTTTTCAAAACCAATAACTTCGCCTTTTTGATTTTTCATTAAAATAACTTCGTCGCCGGTTTCTTCGCAGAGATATTCCGAAGAGCGATCGCCAAACCACACGGTTAAGGTATTGCCCATCGGATCATAATAAACGTTTACTTCTGCCATAAAATTTCCCCTTCTTTAATTGCATCGGTGGGATAAGTGGTAATTAGGAAGCCTTCACCATTGAGTTTTCGGATAATGGCACAGAGCCAACGTTTTGGTCGTTGAAGTTTATAAAAAAGATAAACATTAGGGTCACTGCGGCTACGTCGAATTTCATCAGGTTGGCTAAGGGTTTCTTGGACTAATTTTTCTTGTCCTTTCATTATAGGATGTTTGATCTGGGTGATAATCCTAAATCCTTTGAGTATAGGCTACTTATGAAGACAGGCACTCATGCAAGAGGCAAAAGGCAAAAAGGGGAATAAATAATCAGTCTTTAATAACCGGATTTAGTATAACCTATCCCTGCGTCTTCATCGGCCCGCATCCTGTAGGGGCGAAGCATTCGGGCAATAACCTATTGCTGAAACCGTAGATTTTCTATCCGAATGCTTCGCCCGTACTTTTTCAGCACAGAAAACGGGTTTCTCCGAGAAACCCGTTTTCTACTCATGGACACCCCCCTTATCAAGGGGGGCAGGGGGGATCGACACCCCCCTTATCAAGGGGGGCAGGGGGGATCGACACCTAATAACCAGATTTAGTATAACCCCTAAACCAATACACTTGTTCTATAGTATGCCCCAAAAAATTCCGGAAAAGGGAATAAGGGAAAAAAAAGAGAAAAAAAGAGAAAAAGGGTTACAGGGTCCCCCCGACACCGCACACCACCCGAAAACCGTAGCCGAGGTCGTAGAAGCCGCGGTAGAAGCTGTAGCGGACAGCGGAACGGCAGGCATCCGGACCGTCGCACCAAGAACCGCCCCGCAATGGAGAATAATTATCATTCCCATTTTTTGTCCAAGCACTGCCATCCGTCGGCGCAACATGATAATTATCGTGCCAAGTATCGGCGCACCATTCCCAGACATTGCCGTGCATATCGTACAACCCAAAGGCGTTAGCTACCTGAAAATAGCCCACTGGGGTTGTTTTACGTCGATATTTTCCTGTAAATTCATCGGCATAAGTTTCAGTAGCTCGATAGTTAGCTAAATCTGCCGTTATCGTTTCCCCAAAATGAAAGGGTGTTTTTGTCCCGGCTCTACAGGCGTACTCCCATTCTGCCTCACTCGGTAGCCGATACTCCCGTTTTGTTTCCCTTGATAGTCGTTTACAGAATTCTGTTGCTTGATACCAGTTGACGCTTTCTACGGGTAGCTCATCCCCTTTGAAGCGAGAGGGGTTTGTCTTCAGGTCGATGTCTATTTTAGCGGTTGCGGCGATAGCTTGCCACTGAGCTTGGGTAATCGGGGTTTGACTGATGTAGAAAGCGGGGACTTTGACTAGGTGTTGTGGTCTTTCACTTCTAAATCCGTCCCAACCAAATTTTTTAACCAGTCTTTCGATTTCCTCATCTTCCGTTCCCATCCAGAATTCTCCTTGGGGAATATACATCATGCGGATATAGTTTTGAGCTTTTTTCCATTTGCGAACTTCCGCAAGGTTTTCATCGTAAAAATAGGCTTTAACAGGTTTTCTCTCGATAACTTGGCCTGTTTTATTAACCAATACCGTTTCTGCGGTAAAAAGGTTTTCATTGTAGGGAACAATAGCGGCTACTTCGTCTATTAAACGTTTTTGTAGGGTTCCTTCGTCTTCTGGGGAAAGTTGAAGGACATTGCCAACGTGGTTTAAATCCCCTCTAGAATAGGCGGCAATCGGTTCATTAAGCAATAATAAGGGTTCATAATCGGCTAAAGCAGCCGATATATTTTCTAATAAAGCTGTCAATCTCACAAGACGCACTCGGTTATTATTTTTGATAGCTTCTGCTAGTACCTGTTTGATTTCATTGACTGCTTGACTGGGTTTTAGGTAGGCAAGAGCTAACCATTGTTGATTTTGCCAATAAACCGATTGTGAGCAATAATCACCGATTTGTTCCTGAATATAGGTTTGTAACTGATAGGCCAGAGATTTGAGTTCCTCTGGGGTTAATTTTTCTAATAGTAGTTTACGAACATCGGGAGACATTTCATAGAGTTCTCGATCTATTTTGCGGACTAAACTGGACAGTAAAATATCAGCGATCGCATACCAAGGAGCTTGATTATTTTTATCTTGATGTTGACGCAGATCATAAAGTAAATTAGGGGATAAACTAAGAGGAAAAGCCGCTCGTTCCGCTAGTTCTCTTGTGTTTGGTTCGTTTTCTTTTTCAAATAATCTTAAACGGCTTTCTGCGCTAAAAAAATCTTCATCCTCATCCCAATTATCCCCTTGGTGAAATTGATTAGAATTAAATGGAAAATGACGGGGTGGGATAGCTTCTTCTTTTAGCCATGTTATCAAGTTTTCCCAGTCCTCTGTGGTTAGTTCAAACATGGAAAAATTGGGTATATCTTCAGCTAAATCAGCAATATCGATCGCAGTTGTCCCATACCATCGATGATAGGGTAAGGGGTTTAACCATGCGACTCGGCTAAATCTTCGGCTAAATCGTCGGATAAGGGTTTCTGTTGCGCTCAAGCGCTCTTCTACATAACGTTTTCTAGCGGCACCCGCATCACTAAGAATTAGACAACTGGTTACTTCCGGAGAATAGTTAGAGAGAACTTTGGTTAAAGATTGACTTTCCCAACCGTTTTCTTGTCGTAAAACCTCGTCTCTAATCAGATTATCAAAGTAAAAATGGGGAACATTTGCCCAAGTTTGCTTCATTATTCGCCCAAATCCTGCAAAGGGAATCATCGAGTCAGAACAATCAATAAAAATTATAATTTCTCGGCGATAAAGTTGTTTCTTTTGGTAAATTATTTGATCAAAAAAACCTCGTTTAGCCGTTGCCATCACCGTGGCTTTTAGATCCCAAGTTTGTCGAGGACTTTCTAGGGGTAATGGACGCAGTTGCTGCCAACTTTCTTGTAACTTAGCGATGCCAATAGGATAATAATCAGGATTATCTAGGGATGTGATTTTTTTTCGCTTTTCAATAGCTGTGGCAATTTGTGGAAATGAAGTCTCCGGTGCTATTGGTGTATCCCCAGAAGGGGTAATTTCTAATGAGGGAGATTCCCTATCATCCATCGGGTTTATGATTTTGCTAATCGATTCTTCTGGATGGCGAATAGGTGTTTTTTTGGCTATTTCTATATTTATTTCTGGTTGGAATTGTAGCATCTCTGTCCAGGCCTGATCAAACTTTTCTTTTTCTTTCGGGGATTTAACCCATAAAGCTTGACAAAGAAGTTTAATTTTAGGATTGTCTAAGTTGGGATTTTCTTGAATAGCAATATCAGAATCATTGGCGAGTTTTTGAATTAGGTAATTTTCCACCCGATAATATTGTTCAATAGACAGCAGAAATCCTTCTTCGTCTCTGAGTTGATAAAATAGGTCAAGTAGGGGGGATGTCATTGGCTTTTTTAACCTCTTGTTCCATAATCTTGTAAATCGGTACGGCTTTTTAGTAAAACACTAGCGTGGGGTAATTTGTCCCCGTTTAATTTGGCGATAATTTCTTCAGGTTTGTACTTGAGTAACGATTTAAACCAGGCTATTAATTCACTGGTGCTAACTTTTTTTTCTCCTTCAGATTTAGTCTCGTCTTGTGATGTTCTCACTTCCTGAAAACGGTCCACTGCTTTGATGATAACCTCTTGTTCAGCGTCGGTAAACCGTTCGGTTAATATTTTTCTTAATCTTTCTTGGTTGGGTAGCTCAATATAGTGATAAATGCAACGTCTCAGAAAAGCATTGGGTAAGTTTTTTTCTTGATTACTGGTAATTATAATCAGAGGAAAAGCTTGATCATTTGCTTGAATTGGTTCTCCTGTTTCTTTAATGAAAAAACGACGAGATTCAATGGCTAAAAGTAAATCATTAGGAAAATCTCGATCCGCTTTATCTATTTCATCAATTAATACTACCGATTGTTCTTGCTTATCTTGACTTTGTTTAAATGCTTTACCCAAGGGTTGTAAATCAACCCAATCTTTTGAAGTAGCTGGATTTTTTTGCTTTGAAGTAGCTGGATTTTTTTGCTCAGAAGAAGATTCTTCTATTTCTTTTTGGCTTAAAATTCCGCTAATTTGAGCAGCTTGTAAACGACCAATATAATCATATTGATAGAGACTATCTTCCGCTTTGCTTGTAGATTGAACTATCCACTCATAATATTTTATAGAACCACTTTGCTGACCATTATTAAATTCATAAACTAAGGCATGAGCTAGACGACTTTTGCCACATCCCGGCTCACCTTCTAGTAACAAAGGCATTCCCAATTCAATAGCCAAGTTAACAACTTCTATTAACTCATCACCTGCGTCATAGGGATAAATTTTCTGTTGAATCGGTTCATAATAAAGATCCGATTTAGGTTGAATTTCTCCCGTGTAGGTTAAGGATAGTTTATCCATCTATTTTCCCTCGATAATTGTCCTTGAAATTGTTGATAAAAAGCTTTCAGTGTGTCTTCTATGTTGCCGTGCTTGCTATTTTCCCATAATTCCTGCAAGGTAGATTTAAATAAGTCTGTGGTTTCATCCTGTAAGTCACAACCTAACTGAAGTTGTTGAGCAAAAGTAGGAATAATTTCCTGAAAAGACCGTTTTTCAAAGCAAGAGTCAATCTGTAAGCGGTGAATAGGACTTAATTCTGATAATTTGTCCTTATCTCTCCAATCATTACTTTTTCCATAATCTAACCAAATCATTAATAAAAAGCCTTTAATGGGACTATTTTGTATTTTACGAGCGTTGGGAATTAAGTTTTGCCAAAATGAATCAATGTCTTTTAAACGGGAAAAGTCTGCACAATCAATTCCTTCAAAAATCAAACATAAATTATTAGTCTTTAAATTTTTAATTCCTCCAGAATTATTGAAAAAATGTTCATGAAGACTATAGCTATCCCATTCTTCTTGACCATCTCCTTGAAATTTAAAAACAATAGGTTTAACTGGCAAATTATTAGTGATCAAGATTTCTTTTTCTAAACGACGCAAACACAAAACACGATATTGATGAGGACAAGGGGGAATATAAATACTGCCTTCTCGTAAAGGTTTAGCAGCTATTTTATCAGTAAAATTTACTAGATTAGTATAATTAAATTTTGTCAAAACACTATAAATCTTCTCATTATTTGTTCGTTGATTTTTTAGGTTTTGATGATGAATTTGACAACATTCTAAGCTTTCAAAATCTAGTCCTAATACTTCGCAATAAGCTTGAACAATATAAGACTGTTTAGAGGTTCGCCCTTTTTTTCCTAGTCCATATTTTTGTTCAGTACAAAACCGCAAACTATCTCCAGATATGCCAATTACCTTTAAAATAGACGAATCTAATAAAAAATTCAGAACCTCATCAAAGGTTAAATGAATTAAATTATCATTAATATCTTCAATTCTGGTTGTATTTATTTTATTTTGAGTAATGTACTCCCTTTTATTCTGATTTTCAAATCCTTTAAAATCAGATTTATTTTGTAAGTACAATTTCTTACCCTTTGGTTCTAAAACCTCTTTAGTTGCTCCAGATTGTGGCTGAGATTCTGTCATCCAAGCTTTCAAAACATTTAATCGAATGGTATAACTGGAAGTTTTTGTTTGACTACGGTATTCTTCGAGAAATGCCTCAAGTAACCATCGACTTGCTTCTATTAATATTTGCTCTGTTTTCTCCGAAGCACAAGAATAGTCTCCCTCATAAGCATCTTTAGCCTTACGAAGGGTTTCTACATCTTCATCCGATAATCTGATTTCGCCAGACCTTAACATAAATCTCGTCAAACGTCAACCTACGATCTGATCCACTTTTTGATCCCCTTTTGCCAGCATTTGCTGAAAGCATTTTAATCAACTTGTCGCCACAAAACAAGCCATAAGGCGACAGGAGCAAAATCTATGAATTTCTGGCAAAAACATAAAGCGGACATCGACGTGATTTGCCGCATCATCACCACTTTAGCTGCTTTGGCTAGTTTGGGTGTTCAGGTGGGAGAGTTAAAGATTCCCCAAAGCGGGATTCTTCCCCCTATCACTGAGGTTCAATTGGAAGCGGGGAAAAACACTCACCCCCACTAAATGAAGATAAATACTAGGGATTGAAGCACATTAGCTGAAATAAAGGCCGATGTGCTTTTTTCATAAGACTGGACCAAAACGAGGGTGAGTTAATAAGATAACTCACCCTGAAAGAGATTTAGCGATCAACTGACCCCATAATAATATCAATACTGCCTAAAATCGCCATAATATCGGCAACTTTTACCCCTTTGAGGATATGGGGCAGAATTTGAAGATTATTAAAATCGGCGGCCCGAATTTTCCAACGCCAAGGGAAAACATCATCATTACCGACGATAAAGATGCCTAATTCCCCTTTACCACTTTCCAAGCGCACATAATGTTCACCTTTAGGGATTTTGAAAGTGGGGGCGACTTTTTTGGCGATATACTGATAGTCAAAATCATTCCAAGCTGATTTTTTCCCTTCTGCCATCCGTTTTGCTTCCAGATTTTCGTAGGGACCACCGGGTAAACCTTTCAGTGCTTGCCGGATAATTTTCACCGATTCGCGCATTTCCCGAATCCGCACCAGATAACGAGCAAAACAATCGCCGGCGGTTTCCCAATGCACTTCCCAGTCAAAATCGTCGTAACACTCGTAATGGTCAACTTTTCTTAAATCCCATTTCACCCCGGAAGCGCGCAACATCGGACCGGATAAACCCCAGTTAATCGCTTCGTCTCTGGTAATGCAGCCTATCCCTTCAATACGACGGCGGAAAATCGGGTTATTAGTGATTAATTTCTCGTATTCGTCCACTTTGGGGTCAAAATAGTCACAGAAATCCACGCACTTATCCACCCATCCGTAGGGTAAATCCACCGCCACGCCACCAATACGGAAATAATTATTATTAATTAACCGCATTCCCGTGGCGGCTTCCCAGAGGTCATAAATCATCTCCCGTTCCCGGAAAATGTAGAAAAAGGGAGTTTGTGCGCCTACATCCGCCATAAAGGGGCCCAACCAGAGTAAATGGTTAGCGATGCGGTTGAGTTCCAACATAATCACCCGGATATATTGCGCTCGTTTGGGAACGGCGATATCGGCTAATTTTTCGGGAGCATTGACCGTAATCGCCTCATTAAACATCCCTGCGGCGTAATCCCAACGACTAACGTAGGGAACGTACATGACATTAGTGCGATTTTCGGCAATTTTTTCCATGCCCCGATGAAGATAACCGATTACGGGTTCACAGTCAATCACGTCTTCCCCGTCAAGGGTGACGATTAAGCGCAAAACTCCGTGCATCGAAGGGTGATGGGGTCCCATGTTTAAAACCATGGGTTCTGTTCTCGTTTCAATTTTTGCCATAGGGCTACCGATGATCCCGAAAATCTTTTTAAAGTTATTATAGGTAAACGCTTCGACAATACACAAGGACTATCGGGTATCAGTAATCAGTGATCAGTAATCAGTGATCAGTAGTCAGGAGATTATTTTTATTTATACTTCGCCACACCCTACACCCTACACCCTACACCCTACACCCTACACCCCACACCCCACACCCCACTTCCCCACACCCCACACCCTACACCCCCACTTCCCCGCTTGATCGAGTACAATAGAGTGTTCAGCAAAAGCGATCAGCTATTAGCTTTGATTAGTCCTTCGGTAAGAATATAAACCAGAGAAAAGAGCCATTAAGAGCGGCAATCAGCTGAAAAAGCTCAAAAACTGAATTTTAGGCTGAAGGCTGACGGTAGCTTGCTGAAAGCTGAATCCCGTTGATAATTTTTTTTACTTGAATCACCGTGGTTATCCAAATCGACTCAACTCAAAACTACGAAACTAAAACCCAAGAGATCGCTAGACAACTTTTAGCCGAAACTCGGGAAAAAAAAGGTCTTTGGTCTGCTTTACAGGATCAAATGCGTTGGGATGATAAATTACTCGATTGGGCAATGTCTAACCCCAATTTACGAGTACAATTATTCCGTTTTATTGACTGTTTACCCGCTTTACGCAGTAATGCCGAGATCGCTAATCATCTCCAACAATACCTCGGTGATGCTTCCGTAGAACTGCCCAGTGCGCTGAAAAGTATCCTCAACTTTAGTGATCCTAACTCCCTACCCGCTCAAACGGCCGCCAGTCTGATCAGTAAATCCGTAGAAACCTTAGCTCGTAAGTATATCGCCGGGGAAGACCTAGAGCAAATTACTCGCACTGTCACCCGTCTGCGGAAGGAAAAAATGGCTTTTACCATAGATCTCCTCGGTGAAGCGGTAATTACTGAAGCGGAAACCCAAGTTTATCTACAAAGTTATCTGGATTTAATGACCCATTTGGCTCAAGAAGCGACCAAATGGAATAAAGTTAGCCAAATTGATGAAGCAGATGGCGAGTTACTACCACAAGTGCAGGTTTCTGTCAAGCTAACTGCCTTTTATTCTCAGTTTGATCCCATGGATCCCATTGGCAGTAAGGAGAAAGTTTGCGATCGCATTCGCCTACTGTTGCGACGCGCTCAGGAGTTAGGGGTGGCAGTCCATTTTGATATGGAACAGTACGTTTATAAAAACCTCACCCTGGCTATCCTGAAAGAATTACTCCTAGAAGAAGAATTTCGCAGTCGTACCGATATTGGCATCACCCTACAGGCATATTTAAGAGATTCTGCCCAAGATTTACAAGATTTAATTAATTGGGCCAAAAAGCGCGGTTATCCCGTTACTGTCCGGCTAGTCAAAGGCGCTTACTGGGATCAGGAAACGATTAAATCTCGGCAAAATCACTGGCCACAGCCGGTATATAACGAAAAATCGGCCACCGATGCCAATTATGAGCGGATGACGCGGTTATTATTGGAAAATCATCAATATTTATACGCCGCCATCGGTAGTCATAACGTGCGATCGCAAGCCTTGGCCTGTGCGATCGCAGAAAGTTTAGAAATTCCCCGTCGTCGCTTTGAAATGCAGGTATTGTACGGCATGGGCGACCAATTAGCCAAAGCGTTAGTGAAGCGGGGTCATCGGGTGCGGGTTTATTCCCCCTACGGACAACTCTTACCCGGTATGGCCTACCTAATCCGCCGTTTATTAGAAAATACCGCTAATAGTTCTTTCCTAAGGCAAAATTTGGAGGATCGTCCCGTGGAAGATTTAATCGCAGCCCCCCGGGTTTTAGGCCAGGATAACCCGATTATCCCCGGTTTTCCTAATGCCCCCGATACGGATTATGCTAACGAGCAATTACGAAATAAAGCGAGTCAAGCCCTTACTTTTGTCAAAAATTCCCTCGGTAAAACCTATTTACCCCTAATTAATGGCGAATACGTTGCCACCAATGTTCAAATTAATTCCGTTAATCCCTGTAACCCACAGGAAATAGTGGGGAAAGTGGGCTTAATTGAGGTGGAACAGGCAGAAAAAGCGATCATAGCGGCGAAACAGGCTTTTCCCGCTTGGAAACGCACTCCAGTGGCAAAAAGAGCCGAAATACTGCGAAAAGCGGCGGATTTGATGGAAGCGCGACGACACGAGTTATCGGCCTGGATTTGTTTGGAAGTGGGCAAAGTTATCCAACAGGCGGATCCAGAAGTGTCAGAAGCGATCGATTTTTGCCGTTATTACGCTTCCGAGATGGAAAGACTGGATTTAGGGCATAATTTCGACGTAGCAGGTGAGAATAATCGTTATTCCTACCAACCCCGGGGTATTGCTTTAGTGATTTCTCCCTGGAATTTCCCTCTAGCCATTGCGGTGGGGATGACAGTAGCGGCTTTAGTAGCAGGTAACTGCACGCTATTGAAACCTGCCGAGACTTCTTCGGTGATTACGGCGAAATTTGCCGAGATTCTCCTAGAAGCGGGTATTCCTGCCGGAGTCTTCCAATATATCCCGGGTAAAGGTTCCCAGGTGGGGGCGCATCTAGTCAGCCATCCCGATGTTCACCTAATCGCCTTCACCGGTTCACGAGAAGTGGGCTGTCGCATCTATACAGATGCCTCTATCGTGCAAAAGGGTCAAAAACACCTAAAACGAGTTATCGCCGAAATGGGCGGCAAAAATGCCCTAATTGTCGATGAGAGTGCCGATTTAGATCAGGCCGTTGTCGGTGCGGTTAAGTCCGCTTTTGGCTACACCGGCCAGAAATGTTCGGCCTGTTCGCGGATAATCGTTCTGGAAAGCGTCTATGATAGCTTTGTGGATCGCTTTGTCGAGGCTACCAAGTCCCTCAATATCGGGCCGACGGATTTACCGAGTACGGAAGTAGGACCGGTTATCGACGAGAAAGCTCAAGCAAGAATTCGGGAATATATCGAAACTGGTAAAAAAGAGGCTGAATTGGCCCTAGAGATGCCAATTCCAGAAGTGGGTTACTTCGTCAGTCCCACCGTCTTTAAGAATGTTCCCCCTGATGCGGTAATAGCGATGGAGGAGATTTTTGGTCCGGTGGTGGCGATTATCAAAGTGAGCAATTTTGAGCAAGCTTTAGCTGTAGCTAACGGAACCGACTATGCTTTAACCGGTGGCTTATATTCTCGCACTCCTGCCCATATTAACCGAGCTACGCAGGAATTTGAAGTAGGAAACCTCTATATTAACCGGGGAATCACCGGTGCGATTGTCTCCCGTCAACCCTTCGGGGGTTTCAAGATGTCGGGGGTAGGTTCCAAGGCTGGGGGTCCGGATTATCTGCTGCAATTCCTCGAACCTCGTCACATCAGCGAGAATATTCAACGTCAGGGATTTGCACCGATTGAAGGGGCCGATTAGGCCATTCACAGCTAAAATTGGTTATTATTGGGGGTTTATACCCCCAAATCTGGTTCATTTATCGGCTAAGACCCATCTTAACCCCCTATCCTTAGATTAGCTCTCTTATTCTTTGTGTGATCAGTTTAAATTATATAGGAGCGATCGATCTCTGTGTCCTTTGTGTCTGGAGTGGTTCCTTCCACTCACTCACCAAACCCAATAGAACCGTTGTCTTTCCTAGCTGATTTCTTGGCTGTCAACCTACTGCTATATACTTAAGTTGAAAATTGCGTCGGCCTATCAAGAAAAGACTATGACGATTGAAACCGTTGCCACAAAACCCTTTAGTGACCAGAAACCGGGGACTTCTGGATTGCGAAAATCCGTTCCCGTTTTTCAACAACCCCATTATCTGGAAAATTTTATTCAAGCTATCTTCAATACTTTAGACGGTATCGAGGGTCAAACCCTAGTTGTCGGTGGAGATGGTCGTTATTATAACCGTCAAGCTATTCAAACTATCCTGAAAATCGCCGCCGCTAACGGTATCGGTAGAATACTCGTGGGAACCGATGGTATTGTCTCCACTCCGGCTATTTCTGGGTTAATTCGCGAAAATAACGCTTTTGGCGGTATTGTTCTCTCCGCTAGTCATAACCCCGGCGGTCCGGAGGGCGATTTTGGCATTAAGTACAATATTACTAACGGCGGACCGGCCCCGGAAAATATCACCGATGCAATTTATGCCGAGACGAAGGTGATTAGCAGTTATAAAATCCTCTTAGGGGCCGATATTAACCTCGATCGCCCCGGTTCCTTTAAACTGGGAACTATGGATGTGGAAGTGATCGATGCGGTTACTCCCTACGTCAAAATGATGGAAAAGATTTTTGATTTTGATCGCATTCAGGCCCTACTCACTTCTGGTAAGTTTAAAATGTGCATGGATTCTCTCCATGCGGTAACCGGTCCCTACGCTTATGCTCTATTTGAACAGCGTTTAGGTGCGCCCAAGGGTACAGTATTAAATGGTATTCCCCTAGAGGATTTTGGTGGTGGTCATCCCGATCCTAACCTAGTCTATGCCCATGATCTGGTAGAAATTCTCTTCGGTCAAGAGGCCCCGGATTTTGGCGCTGCTTCCGATGGAGATGGCGATCGCAATATGATCCTCGGTCAGAATTTTTTTGTCACCCCCAGTGATAGTTTAGCCGTACTAACTGCTAACGCTCATCTAGTACCAGGCTATCAAAATGGTATCACGGGAGTGGCGCGATCGATGCCCACCAGTGCGGCGGCCGATCGAGTAGCGGCTAAACTGGGAATTGACTGTTATGAAACTCCCACGGGTTGGAAATTCTTCGGTAATTTGTTGGATGCGGGGAAAGCAACCCTTTGCGGGGAGGAAAGTTTCGGCACGGGTTCCAATCATATTCGCGAAAAAGATGGTTTATGGGCGGTTCTTTTCTGGTTAAATATTTTGGCAGTTAAAGGGGAATCTGTAGAGGAAATTGTTCGCAGTCATTGGCAAGAATTTGGACGCAATTTCTATTCTCGTCATGACTATGAAGAAGTCGCCTTAGAACCGGCTAAAGAGATGATGGCACGTCTCCAGAAGCTGGTTTTAGACCTTAAGGGTCAACAATTTGGTAACTATGAAGTGGAATATGCCGATGATTTTAGCTATACGGATCCCGTGGATGGTAGTGTTAGTAAAAATCAAGGCATTCGCATTGGTTTTACCGATGGTTCTCGGATTATTTACCGTCTATCGGGTACGGGAACTAAAGGAGCAACTCTTCGGGTTTATCTAGAAAGTTATGAACCGGACGCAAGCAAACACGATATCGACACCCAAAAGGCCCTACATCCGTTAATTGATTTAGCCGAAGAAATCGGTCAAATTCGTCAATCTACCGGACGGGAACAACCCACAGTTATTACCTAAAATCTAGGGATCAGCTATCAGTTTTTATCGGGGAATTTTTTGACCTGCTCATCACTGATAGCTACTCCTTAATTACTTTCAGTAATTGCCCTGTGGTACAATTTTTGAATTCCCGTCACTAATTTATCTAACATTGATCGATGGCTATCATGAGTCGGATCGAAACTCTGCACTTTGGTTAATAATTTCGCTTCCTGTACGTCCACGTCGTCATCGCTATAGATTAAAGTGCTAATCGATGCTAGTAGATCTTGATAGATTTCCGGACTAGGATTATCGCCTAAATAGGACTCTAACCATCGATAACATTCACTGGTTTTAACTGGTTTTAGTTCCGATAATAGTGGTTTAATCTCTGGATCATCATCAAGTTTTTCCCTCACAGCTACCTGTCGTAAATAACTCCTTTCTGATGGTTGAATGACACCATCAATCCAGGCAACACCGATGAGAATTTTCAGTAATTGTTTATTTTTCATCTCACACTTCCTTGACTAACTTAGCCATAAAAAAACCGTCTTGATTATGCCGATGGGGTAACACTTCGATCGCTCCCGTTTCTGTATAGTATTCTGAGACGCACGAATTAGAGTCAGGAGTGGCCATTTTCCAATCGGGATGAGCGGCTAAAAACTGCTCGATCACTCTTTCATTTTCTAACGGATTTAAAGTACAGGTGGCATAAACTAAGATTCCCTTCGGTTTTACCCAAGTGGCAGCCGAGGCTAAAAGTTCCCCCTGTCGTTTGGCTAGTACAGGTAAATTTTCTGGTGTTTGTCGCCAACGTATATCAGGACGCTTGTGCAGGGTTCCCAATCCTGAACAGGGAGCATCGATTAGTACACGATCAGCGATGCCGCGCCACTGGGGACGATCGCGACTATCCCCTAGATGTATTTCGATCGCTTTTAAGTCTAATCTTTTAATATTGGCTTCTAACTGTCGTAAACGGGATGCCGTTTGATCACAGGCTAATATTCTACCCCGATCGCCCATTAATTCGGCAATATGAGTGGTTTTTCCCCCCGGTGCCGCACAAGCGTCGATAATTGTCTCTCCGGGCTGGGGATCGAGCAGATAAGTGACTAATTGGGCGCTAATATCCTGTAGGGTGTAATTTCCGGCTTGAAATCCCTCTAAACGCTCAATATTGCCTAAACCAGAGGTTAAACGGCAAGCTAGAGGTAACTTAAGATGATTAAAAGTTATATTGGCTGATTCTAACTCATTTTCTAGGGCTTCTAGGCTAGTTTTTAGGGGATTAATCCGAATATCGAGGTCAGGAGAGCGATTAAACCATTGACACAGTTGTTCCGTTTCCGTAACACTAAAGCGATCTAACCACAATTGCACCAACCAATCGGGGAAACTGTGGAGAATACCCAATCTAGAAGCGGTATTTTCTGGCAAAATTAAAGGATCGTCGCCATTAGCAGTTAAACGGAGATATTGCCGCAGCATTCCGTTAACCACCGCCGTTAATTTGCCTAAATGACTGATTTTAGTTAATTCTACCGCCGTATTCACCGCCGCCGATGGGGGAATCTGGGAGAGATAACGCAGTTGATAAAGACCAATATGGAGAATTCGCCGTAAATCCGGGGGTTGCTGGGCCGCAGTTTTTTTCCCCAGGCGATCGAGCAGCGCATCCAAAGTTCTTTGTCGGCGTATTATACCATAAACAATCTCCGTTGTCAAGGCTTTGTCAAGACAATTTAAGGAACTAGCGGACAAATGGCGATCAAGAGCGCGATCGGGATAGGCGGAGGAGCGATCGATATCGCGTAAAATCAGCAAAGCCAGCTGACGAGCATTATTCATGCAGTTTCTAGACGATTGCGGAGGAATTGGCGTAAAATAGTCAGCGCCGGAATCGGGATTTCGTGACCCATATTTAACTCGTGATATTCGACGTTAACCCCCAAACCAAGCAGTAAATCTCTGGCTTGACGAGCAGCAGCGATAGGAACGACGGGATCCTGCTTACCATGAACAATTAAGACATTTTGGGGACCCTGGGGATGGGGTTCACTGTGCAGATAACCACTCAAGGAACCCAATCCCGCCAAGGGTAAGGATAAACCCACATCCAGCGTCATCGCTCCCCCTTGGGAAAAACCGGTCAAAAAAGTCCGCTCTAGGGGAATGCCGGTAGTTGCTTCTAGGGAAATAATCCAATCCTGCAATTGTTGACGACTAGCGGCTAAACCTTGATAATCGGAGGTTTCTAACGCATACCAGGCGCGTCCCCCCGGCACTTGGGGATGATCAAAGGGAGCATTAGGAAACAAAAATTGACAATCAGCCAGATCCAGCATCGATGCAAGGGGGGCCAGATCCATGGCATCCGCACCCCAACCGTGCAGCATGATCACTAGATAGCGAGCGGGATTTTCTGGGGAAGGGGGAATGACAATCGGGTTAAAAGACAGGGTTTTTTCCTCGCAATTCTCTTTTTTATCTATTCTATAGCGGTTTTCCCCGGGGTGAGATGGCTGTGGGAGAGTCTTTTCAGTGATCAGTAATCAGTGAAAAGAAAACTCCGATTACTACCCCCTTCCTCTCTCGGAGAAGGTTTGAGGATGAGGACAATTAACCAGAGTTGCCACTACTTTGGAAAAATGGTCTTAGTCGTCGTCGAGTATAGTTGTTGTCAGCAACTACTAAAATTAATTAATATATCCGCCGCTCACCGTCAAGCGGAAACTAGACAGAATGATCTGGCTATTATCACCCAACCCAGCCTTGAGCCGGTGAAAATTGGGGCTAATTGGCAATTTTTCGGCAAAAAAGTTATCTACACCTGCTAACAGGCAATTTATCCCTCGAATGAGCTACAATTATTGGTCAAACGTGGTTAATAGCGAGCAGATGCGTCGCATCGAAGGGGCGATTTTTGCCTCTGGTATGCCTGTGGCCGCTTTGATGGAAAAGGCAGCCCTGTTAACGGCACAACAGCTTAAAAAGTCCTATTCTTTGGCTAATTTCCCCAAAATTGGCGTTATCGTTGGCCCTGGTCACAATGGCGGCGACGCTCTCGTGATTGCTAGAGAATTACATCTCGCCGGTTATCAAGTATCTCTTTTTTGTCCGATCGCCAAACTCAAGGATTTAACAGCACAACAGGCTAATTATGTCAAGCATTTAGGCTTAATTTTTCAGAAAACTTTAGAATCTTTGGAGGATTGTCAGTTAATTATCGATGGTCTTTTCGGTTTTGGTTTAGAAAGGACTTTATCGGGAGAGATTGCCGAATTAGTCGATAAAATTAATAGTTGGCAAAAACCGGTAATTAGTATCGATATTGCTTCAGGAATTCACACCGACACCGGAGAGGTTTTAGGCACGGCAATTAAAGCCACTCATACCTTTTGTTTGGGACTCTGGAAGCGAGCTTTTTTCCAAGATTTGGCCCTACCCTATCTGGGTAAAGTGGAGTTAATTGATATAGGAATTAGTCCCCTTGACCTAGAAACAATTTTACAAGATTCACCGCCAATTCTGAGGGTTAATCCCGATCTAATTCGCCCTTATTTACCTTTACCCCGTCCTCTACTTACCCATAAATATCAGCAGGGACATTTATTAATTATCTGTGGTTCTCGTCGTTATGCGGGGGGGGCAATTCTCACCGGATTAGGAGCGCGAGGTAGTGGTGTGGGAATGCTTTCTATTGCCGTTCCTGCTGCCCTTAAATCTTTATTAATTAGTCATTTACCAGAAGCATTAATTATCGATTGTCCCGAAACTGCCACGGGAGCTATTGCCGAACTTCCCCTAGAATTAAATAATTATCATGTCCTCGCCTGTGGTCCTGGATTAACTACAGACAATGCCGCTATTATCGAACAGGTTTTAGACAGTGATAAACCGATTATACTTGATGCCGATGCTTTAAATATTTTGGCTCAATTCGGTATAGAAAAATTATCATCTCGCCAGAATAAGACAATTTTAACGCCTCATTGGGGAGAATTTAAACGCTTATTTCCTAACTTCTCAGGTTCTCAAGATAGGATTAATATCACTCAAAAAGCATCTCAACAAAGTGGTGCAATTGTCTTATTAAAAGGAGCCAGAACTATAATCGCCTCCCCGGAAGGTAAAATGTATTTAATCCCCGAAAGTAGCTCCGCTTTAGCGCGAGGTGGCAGTGGTGATGTCCTAACAGGACTAATCGGCGGATTCTTAACCCAAATGCCGGATAATCCCCCGGAAGCAACCGCATTAGCGGCTTATTTACACGCTCAAGCTGGCATTTTAGCAGCCAAAGAAAGGACAGAATTAGGAGTAGATGGAGTAACTTTAGCTAATTATTTATTTGCTGCCCTTAAAGATTCGATCCCCCCTGCCCCCCTTGATAAGGGGGGTGCCGATAGGCGGGGGGATCAGAATTGATGATTTTTACTGTATCTAAATAGCTGGTTATAATTAAATTAAAAATGGATTTTAGGTTCGATCCCCCCTGCCCCCCTTGATAAGGGGGGTGCCGATAGGCGGGGGGATCAGAATTGATAATTATTACTGTATCTAACATTAAAATATCTTTCATAATACCCACCAAACCTAAGAGAGCCAAAATATTATTAATAGCATAAGTGTACTGTATTTAAACTGAGTAGGTGTATTTTAGTACAAATGCTCGGACTGCCTCAACCTAGCTCCGGCGCTCCCTTCTCCGGTGCAGTCTTAAGGATTAATTTAGATAGTCGGCATTTGATAAAACATAAGGAATGTTAACCAAAACCACTTATCGTTAAGGAATTTTGATAAGTTGGAGATTGAACAAAGATAGAAAGTCTCTAGCGCTGACAACTATGGCTGTAATTGTCCAAAAATACGGTGGTACATCGGTAGGTTCCGTGGAACGCATTCAATCGGTCGCTCAACGGGTCAAAAATACGGTAATAGCAGGAAATACCGTGGTGGTGGTCGTTTCTGCCATGGGTAAAACCACCGATGGATTGGTCAATTTAGCCAAACAGATCGCCGCCGAACCCTCGCGCCGGGAGATGGATATGTTATTATCCACGGGGGAACAGGTAACAATCGCCTTGATGAGTATGGCCCTAGAGGAAATCGGACAACCGGCCATCTCCCTAACCGGCGCTCAAGTGGGAATTGTCACGGAATCCGAACATAGTCGGGCCCGTATTTTAGAAATTAAAACCGATCGCCTCTCCCGACATCTATCGGAGGGTAAAGTCGTTGTTGTCGCCGGTTTTCAAGGTGTCAGCGATAGTGATCAACTAGAGATTACCACCCTAGGGCGCGGTGGGTCCGATACCTCGGCCGTGGCCCTAGCAGCCGCCTTAAAAGCCGATTTTTGCGAAATTTACACCGATGTACCCGGTATTCTCACCACTGACCCCCGTTTAGTCCCCGAAGCGCGTCTTTTAGACCAAATCACCTGCGATGAGATGCTGGAATTAGCCAGTTTAGGGGCGAAAGTTCTCCACCCGCGAGCGGTGGAAATCGCTAAAAACTTCGGGGTTCCCTTGGTTGTCCGCTCCAGTTGGACAGAGGATCCGGGTACTTGGGTGACATCCCCGGCACCGAAACCGCGCACCCTGCAAGGATTGGAATTGACAAAAGCAGTGGATGCGGTGGAATTTGACGGCAATCAGGCGAAAATCTCCCTTTTACGGGTTCCTGATCGTCCCGGTATCGCTGCCCGTTTATTCGGGGAAATTGCCCATCAACAGGTGGACGTGGATTTAATTATTCAATCGATTCACGAGGGGGACAGCAACGATATCGCCTTTACGGTGATGGGAAATGCCTTAAAAAAAGCCCAATCCGTGGCCGAAGCGATCGCACCGGTTTTACGTTCCCATCCCACTAATACAGAGGAAGCGGAAGTGATCATCGAATCCGGGGCCGCTAAAATCGCCATTACCGGCGCTGGTATGATCGGCCGGCCGGGAATTGCTGCCCAAATATTTAGCACTTTGGCCGCAGCAGCAATTAATATCGAAATGATCTCCACTTCTGAAGTAAAAGTCAGTTGTGTCATCGATGAAGCGGACGGAGAAAAAGCAATTAAAGTCCTTTGTGATGCTTTTCAAGTGGAGTATTCTGCTAAAGTTGCTAATCGCGAAATCCCTAAAAATTTAGTCCCAGTCAGGGGAGTGGCCCTAGATAATAATCAGGCACAAATGGCCATTCGTAACGTCCCCGATCGCCCCGGGATGGCGGCGAGAATTTTCTCGGTTTTAGCGGCAAAAAATGTCAGTGTTGATATGATTATTCAATCCCAACGCTGTCGCATTGTCGATGGTATTCCCCGACGGGATATCGCTTTTACTTTACCCCAAGCTGATGCTAATTTAGCCCAAAAAATCCTCTTAGAACTATCGGAAAGTTTGGGTTTACAGGAAGTGGTGGTTAATAATGATGTGGCCAAAGTGAGCATTGTTGGTTCGGGAATGGAAGGACAACCGGGGGTAGCAGCACGCTTTTTTGAAGCTTTAGCAAAGGAGAAAATTAATATTTTGATGATTGCTACTTCTGATATAAAAATCAGTTGTGTGGTGAATCAGGAAGATGGAGTCAGGGCCCTACAAGTGGTTCACGCCGCTTTTGGATTAGCCGGACAGGGTAAAATTGAAGTACCCGCCTAAATGAAATTACAAGTTCTATGATGGGGGTAAGAGTTGTTTATATTGTTGGCAACTTAACCCCCCAAAAACCCGATAAATAAGTTAACCCTCATCACCCCGATTTTATCTATGGAACCGATAACAGTGGCGACAATTGTTGCTTTGGTATTTCAGACTACTGTAGAAAAATTTACCGAAGCTGCTCTAGAAAAAATTAATACTTTGCGGCAAATCATCTGGAATAAACTTAAAGCTAATCCTAAGGCTGAAAAAGCTTTACAAGCTGCTGAAAAAGGGTCAAAAACTGATCTAGAAAAAGTAGCAGATTATTTAAAGGTTGCCATGAATGATGAAGCAGATTTTGCCGAAAAAGTCAAGGGTTTAGCAACAGAAATTCAATCCTTGAAAATTCAGGATAATAGTAGTATGAACCAGGCTAATTCTGGAGGTCAAAATTTACAGAATCAGGGTCAGGTTAGTGAATTTTATCAAGCAGAAACTATAAACATCAATAAACCCTGACTGCAGCCGCCTGTTAAGGAACAGGTTAAACAACATCCTCACAATTTATCTAATAGTAATATCCCTAGATTTGTTGGTAGGAATCAGGAATTAATTGACTTAAAAACTCAATTACAACAATCCCAAAAGCTTGCTATATCTACCTTAACGGGAATGGGAGGCATAGGTAAAACCGAACTAGCCAGACAGTTTGGCTGGCAACAATGGCGAGAAAAAGCCTATCCCGGGGGTATATGTTGGTTAAATGTGGCAGAAAGTGACGGCGGTTTTATCGGTACTTCTATTTTAGATTTTGCGCGGGTACATCTCAAATTAACTTTACCGGATAAGGGAGAATTAGACGTAAAAATTCGTTATTGTTGGCAAAACTGGTTAGCGGGAAATGTCCTAATTATTTTTGATGATGTGCGGGATTATCAGCAAATTAAGGATTATTTACCACCGCAAGAAGACAAACGCTTTCAGGTTTTAATTACCACTCGCAAGGAATATTTATCAGCGACAATTGAGACTTTTCGGGTAGAAGTATTAAAAGAAAAAGATGCACTTGATTTATTGCGTTCCTACCTTGCAGATAACAGAATTGACACACAAATCGAGGCAGCTAAATTATTATGTCAGGATTTAGGTTATTTACCCTTGGCGTTAGAATTGGTGGCAAGGTTGCTAAAACGACGACAGGATTGGAAAATTAGCAAAATACGGGAGAAATTAGCCGAAAAAGGCTTAGATGAGCCAATTTTAGACAAAAATCCCAAGTTTCATGGGGAAATGACTGCGGAAAGAGGGTTAAAAGCTGCCTTTAATCTCAGTTGGGAGGAGTTGCATAGCGAACCAGAAGCGCAAATTTTGGCACTTTACCTCAGTTTATTCGCTCTTGCGCCCTTTCCCAAGGGAATGATTCTGGATTTATTTCCCGATGAGGATGGGGATACAGTGGAGGAATGGTTAACCGATAGTTTAGTTCACCTGAGTTTAGTTCAGGATAAGGGTGAGGGTTGGTATGAAATTCATCCCCTGTTGCGTCGCTATTTTCGGGATAAGTTAGAAGCATCACCCCACGCAGAACCAGCAAAACGCCGTTATTGTGGGATTATGGCCAAAAAATCGGCAGAAATGCCACAGAATCCCACTGTAGAAATCGTTGAAGAATTTAAACCTTTCCTTCTCCATCTACAAGCATCTGTCGGGGAATATTCCCAATATATCGCTGATGAGGATTTATTTTGGTCTTATACGGGTTTAGCTCGTTATTATGAAGGACAAGGATTGTATGCTATTGCTGAACCCTACTGTCAAGCTTGTTTAACCGCAACTCGAACCCACTTAGGAGACAATCATCCCGATGTGGCAACTTCCCTCAACAATTTAGCAGGATTGTACGAATCCCAAGGCAGGTACACAGAAGCGGAACCTCTCTATCTAGAAGCATTAGATTTGACAAAACGACTCTTAGGAGACAATCATCCCTCTGTGGCAACTTCCCTCAACAACTTAGCATACTTGTACGAATCCCAAGGCAGGTACACAGAAGCAGAACCTCTCTATCTAGAAGCATTAGATTTGAAAAAAAGACTCTTAGGAGACAATCATCCCTCTGTGGCAACTTCCCTCAACAATTTAGCAGAATTGTACCGTTCCCAAGGCAGGTACGAAGAAGCGGAACCTCTCTATCTAGAAGCATTAGATTTGTATAAACGACTCTTAGGAGACAATCATCCCCTTGTGGCAACTTCCCTCAACAATTTAGCAGGATTGTACGATTCCCAAGGCAGGTACACAGAAGCGGAACCTCTCTATCTAGAAGCTTTAGATTTGTTAAAACGACTCTTAGGAGACAATCATCCCCTTGTGGCAAGTTCCCTCAACAACTTAGCAGAATTGTACCAATCCCAAGGCAGGTACACAGAAGCGGAACCTCTCTATCTAGAAGCATTAGATTTGTATAAACGACTCTTAGGAGACAATCATCCCGATGTGGCAACTTCCCTCAACAATTTAGCAGGATTGTACGATTCCCAAGGCAGATACTCAGAAGCAGAACCTCTCTATCTAGAAGCATTAGATTTGTGTAAACGACTCTTAGGAGACAATCATCCCTCTGTGGCAACTTCCCTCAACAATTTAGCATACTTGTACTATTCCCAAGGCAGATACAAAGAAGCGGAACCTCTCCTTCTAGAAGCATTAGATTTGAAAAAACGACTCTTAGGAGACAATCATCCCGATGTGGCACTTTCCCTCAACAATTTAGCAGGATTGTACGATTCCCAAGGCAGGTACACAGAAGCGGAACCTCTCTTTCTAGAAGCGATTAATATTGCTACCCAAGCTTTAGGGGAAAATCATCCCCATACCCAAACCTTTTATCAGAATTATCTGGAGATGTTATCCCAATTACCCGAAGCAGAATTAAGACAACGGTTTCCCGATGAGGTGGTGGAGATGTTGAAACCAAAACCCCCTCATCCCTGAAAATAGTCTTAACTGTGATTTATGGAATTATGGGATAGACTATAATTGATCATTGATAAAGACTTGCCAAATACAACACAATCATAGCATTCACTCAATCATTCAAATCACAGCTTAGACTTATTATAGGAATCTTCCAGACTCTGTGCGATAAGCTTAACCTACAACATAATCGATCTTTGTGTCCTTTGTGCCTTTGTGGTTCCTTCCATTCCCTCGCCAGTAGGACTGTATCTTAGAATACATTTTACCCACTAAATCCAAGAGAGCCTTGAATGAACCAATCATAGTTAAGAGCGTTGGAAAATAGGGTTCGTAGGCGCACGGATTTTCCATTATGAATATAATATCATGTCAAGTCGCCTTTGTCAAGAGAAAATTTAACAACATCCAGATTTAGTCGTAACGCATCACCTATCATTGACTATGATTGAATTAATCACTGCTCACTGATAACTGATAACTGCTCACTGATAACTGATAACTGATAAAGCTATGACACTCAAAGAACAACTTATTAAAGAAATTGAAACAACTCCCATTTCTCTGCTGCCGGAAATCCTGCATTTTGTCCAATCTATAAAAACAAAACATCCAGACATTGACTTTATGGAATTTGCTGGTATGGCAGCAGATATAGAAAATACTATGCAAGAGATTGTCGAAGAAGCAGAAGCTAATCGTCAACTTGATTTAAAACGGATAAATGACTTATGAAACAAGCATTACTTGATACCAATATCCTCTCTTATTTTTTACGAGGCAATCCCACAGTAATTGAACAATTCCGCATCTATCGACAACACTATACTTATATATCGTTTTCAATCTTTACCTATTACGAGATTAAAAGTGGTTTATTGTATAAAGATGCACGAAATCAACAACAACAATTTGAACGTCTTGCAGAAGTCAGTGAAGTAATTGGTTATGATCGTGAAATTAGTGATATAGCTACTCAAATATACGTTAATCTTAGAATAAAAGGACAACTAATTACCCCGATTGATTTGTTTATTGCTGCGACTGCTATTTATTGCGATTATACTCTGATTACAGCTAACATTAAGCATTTTCAAAATATTCCCAATCTTAGTTATGAAAATTGGTATCTCTCAACAATTTAGCACTATTGTACTATTTTCAAGTCAGGTACACAGAAGCGGAACCTCTCTATCTAGAAGCGATTAATATTTTCAGAGAAGGATTAGGGGAAAATCATCCCCATACTCAAACGATTATGGAGAATATAAAACTATGTTGTCCCAACTCTGGCAAGTAGAATTAAGATAGAGTTTAAATGCTTTGGAAAATAGGGTCTGTAGGCGCACGGATTTTCCATTATGAATATAGTATCCTGTCAAGTCGCCTTTGTCAAGAGAAATTTTAACAACATCCAGATTTAGTCGTAACGCATCACCTATCATTGACTATGATTGAATTAATCACTGATGACTACAATGATGGATAATTATAGGAGTATGCTGTCTGGACTGTGATTAGGTGAGATTGTTAAATCCCTACAATAATTTTTATTATTTCATCATCAAAAAAAGGATTAATTATGATCAAAAAAATTAAAATCGCCGATGCTCAAACCGATTTACCAAGTCTCGTTAAATCGGTTACGGAAGATAACAAAATTTATGCCATTGAGAATCAGGAGGACTCTGTAATTTTGATTTCTCAAAAAAACTATGAAAGTTTACAAGAAACTATCGAATTACTCTCTATTCCCGATTTAAGAGAAAGCTTACAGCTATCTCTACAGCAAATTAATGAAAATGAAACCTATTCTCTTGAGGAAGTGTTGGGAGACATTGATTAATGGTTTATGAAGTCAGCATACAACACAATCATAGTATTCATTCAATCATTCCAATCAAAGTTTAGACTGATGATGAACAGAAGTTAATCTATATTCATCGTGCTAAAACCCATTATGGCGAATAAACTAGACCTTGAAAATTCTTGAAAACTAGGGTCTGTAGGCGCACGGATTTTCCATTATGCATATATTATCATGTCAAGTCGCCTTTGTCAAGAGAAAATTTAACAACATCCAGAAAAACGGGGACATGAAGCTTAAATCAAGATGGGAATTACAGCAGACGAATAAATTCTTCTTGTGTCAGTTCAGCATCGCGTAAAATTTTTAGGAGTAATCCTTTCCCGACAGTTTTCCCCCGATGAACCGGTACGGTGACAACTCTTCCATCTTCAGGTTTTAAGCGCAGATGACTTCCTTTTTGTCGGATAGATTGAAACCCGATTTTGGTTAAAGCTTTGATAACTTCATCACCTGTTAATATCGGTAATTTTGGCATCAGATAGACACCTTTTCAATTCCAACAAACTCCGACACATCTTCAGGATTGTCATCTTCCAAGCAAAGTTCAATCACTTCCCTGATATTCTTCATCAATTCATCAATCGTTTCCCCTTGACTGTAACAACCCCGAAGTTGAGGAACTTCCCCAACATAATATCCATCCTCATCTCGTTCAATGACAACATAAAACTCTCTTTGATGGTTCATGGTTCTCAATCCTTAAAAAAATTATCGCTATCTAAGCTTTTATTGGCGATTATTGAGACTTGAAGAGAGAGGTCGCAGGCGCACGGATTTTCCATTATGAATATAGTATCATGTCAAGTCGCCTTTGTCAAGAGAAAATTTTGACAACATCCAGATTTAGTCCTCACGCATCACCTATCATCGACTATGATTGAATTAATCACTGATAACTGATAGCTGATAACTGATAACTGATAACTGATAAGAGATTGTCGAAGAAGGGGTGAACATTCGGGGGATAACCTATGGTTGAAACCGTAGATTTCCTATCCGAATGCTGGTCCCCTACTTTTTCAGCATACCCTAATTAATCGGGCAATTTATA
This sequence comes from Microcystis sp. M061S2, assembly GCF_020245605.1. Lineage (NCBI taxonomy): Bacteria > Bacillati > Cyanobacteriota > Cyanophyceae > Chroococcales > Microcystaceae > Microcystis > Microcystis sp. M061S2. Next base: position 92,373 of record NZ_JADBUP010000074.1, read on the forward strand.
CTGTTCCACAATCTTTTTAGCATATTCAGGAACATGAGCCGCTAATTTTTCAGGATAATTACGTTTAACATAAAGGTAATTACGGGTAAAGTGAGAATCGATGGAAAAGCGAGCATATTCTAAACCTTTAGGCCCGATTTTTTCAATTACTACTCCCATCATTTTTGCCGCCCACATCGGCAAGGTTACACCTTTATCATAGGCAGGAATGCTATTTTGTACCGCCTGTTTTCTATCACCACTAGACATAACATCTTGGGTATCTAATTGATCTTTAACTAACTCTAACATTTCCTTGCCCGTATCATTACGAACCATAATCCATTGCCAGCCAAAAGGTGCGCCCATATAGCCCACAACCAAATCGGCAAGGGAGTTAACATAATCAAAACAACTCATACAGGAAGGGGCAAAAACATCTTTTAATTTATTAGTTTTTAAGCCAAAAAAGGGAACCATTTCCATCGAGCCGTCTTCGTGTTTAAAGTGTACCCGAAAATCCTGCATAAATTCGTAGTGAACCACAGTTTCTGGGGAACGACTGGTAGTTTCTAGAAACTTTTGCAGTCCTGAGCGGGTGACATTATCGACGCAGGGAGTTCCTAAGACATATAATTTTTCCAAGCCTAATTTTTTTTCTACTGCTCTTAGGGCTTGAATTTGACAACCAACTCCGATAACTAATAACCGTTTCATGCCCGATTTTTCAATTTCTTCTAGGACTGATAAATTGGGAGAAAGAGTCGGTTTATTGACTTTAGCGGCGAGAATTTCTTCCGTGGTACGGGCGAGAATCGGCTGCGGTTGAAAGCGATCCTCGGCGGTATTCTGCACACAAACCACCCCTTCTACTAAACCACGATTGAGCATTTCACAGGCAATTGTGCTGACGATTCCTGTCCATTGCGCCCCTGGAATAGCTTGTTTTTTCTTGGCAGCCATCATCTCTTGATGAACACCAAAATAGAGATCATTTTCCTGATTTAAGTCGCGACTTTTGCCGTGTGCTGCTGCTTCTAAATCGGCAATTTGTTGATTGAGAAAAGCACAAGCTTCTTTAACATAGTGAATGTAATAAGTGTCACAAAGTCCGCACTCGCTACACAATTCTTTGGCAGGACGACGACTATTGGGTTTGAGGGCTTTGGCTTTTAGGTGTGGCGCAAGGGAGTTCATAATCTTAAAAGGCAACTAGGTCAAGGTTTTTTTTCTATCGATCGTTTACCTTACCGCATTAGATCGCTTTGTTACCAATCTTTTTAAAGAAATGTAACGATTACCCGGAATAGGATCAGAGCAAAGCTTCTAAGGTGGCGACGACGGAAGCCGCTAAAGCTTCTAAATCATAACCACCTTCTAAGCCGAAAAGCAGCGGTTTATTGAGAGTTAAGAGGTATTTGGTTAAAATTCCATAATCCTGTGGGTGTAAACAAATTCCCGCCAGAGGATCCGCTTGATTGGCATCATATCCAGCACTAACAATCACTAAATCCGGTTGAAAATTTTTCAGAAAAGATATGACTTGCCCCTCAAAATGTTCTTGATAATCTTTAATCGTACTTCCCGCCGATAAGGGAATATTCAAAACATTATTAAACTCACCTTTTTCTCGCGCTTCTCCCGTGCCGGGATAAAAGGGGAATTGATGGAGGGAACAATAGGCAATCTGGGGATGATTTTCGACTATATCCTGGGTGCCATTGCCGTGATGTACGTCCCAATCAAGAATCGCTACTTTTTGCACTCTTTTGTTTTCCAAAGCATAATAGGCGGCAATAGCAGCATTAGAAAACAGACAGAAACCCATGCCATAATTAGAAGTGGCATGATGTCCGGGGGGACGGGCTAAAATAAAGGCAGGATCGCCGGTAGATAAGACTCGATCTACCCCATCTAACCAGCCACTAACCGCTAGTAACGCCACATCGTAACTACGGGCAGAAACGGGAGTATCGGCATCCAATCTCCCCCCACCCTGTTGACAAATTCGCCGCAATCTATCAACATAATCTTGATTATGAACTTGTTTAATCAAAGGGATTACTTCGTCACGAATTTCGATCGGTGTGGGTAAATGCCATGTTAATTTTGACTGCCATTCTGTTTGTTTTAAAGCCTCGACAATTGCCGTTAAACGCGCCGCTTGTTCGGGATGGTAAATACCTGTATCGTGATCGAGAAATTCATCGGAATAGATAATCGAGATCATAATCAAATCACTGCTTAACTCGTTGATTTTTGAGCAACCCAATGGTTTTAATCTATCAGAAAAGTGGGGGCTTGAGGAGCTATAGTGAAAAAACTTTACTGATTAGGCCACTTTTGCCTGATGATGCAATTATCTCTCCCTAAGGTGACAGGACGCAAAAATGCTGACAAATTTTCGGAAATTTCAGCTAGAAGTTAATGGCATTACTATCAATGGTGTCAAAGGTGGGCGCGGTTTTCCGCTGCTTTTGCTGCATGGTTATCCCCAAACCCATCAAATGTGGCATAAAATCGCCCCCCGATTAGCGGCTAATTTTACGGTGATCGCCACGGATCTGCGCGGCTACGGGGATAGCGATAAACCCTTACCCCTAGAGGATTCTAGCAATTATTGCAAGCGGGTGATGGCCTTAGATCAGGTGTTGCTGATGGAAAAATTGGGTTATCAGGAGTTTTATCTGATCGGCCACGATCGAGGGGCGCGAGTTTCCCACCGTATCGCCCTTGATTTTCCCGAAAAGGTCAAAAAACTCGTTTTACTCGATATAGCTCCGACGCTGGCGATGTACGAGGCGACTGATAAAACTTTTGCCACTGCCTACTATCATTGGTTTTTCTTGATTCAGCCTTCCCCTTTTCCCGAAACCCTGATCGCTGCTAATCCCGATTATTATCTACAACATTGCTTGCAAAGTTGGGGGCGAGATTTTAGCGCTTTTACAGAGGAAGCTTTGGGGGAATATCGGCGTTGTTTTCGAGATTTAAGGACGATAACCGCCACCTGTGCCGATTATCGGGCCGCCGCTACCATCGATTTAGAGCATGATCGTCAGGATTTAGACCGGAAAATTTCCTCCCCCCTCTTGGTTCTTTGGGGAAAAAAAGGTTTCATCGCACGTCAATACGATATGATCACTCTTTGGCAGCAGCGAGCTAATCAAGTCACGGGACAGGCGATCTCCAGTGGTCATTTTTTACCGGAAGAGGCACCAGAAGAGACGGCACAGGCGATCGAGGATTTTCTCGGCTAAGTAATACTAAATCCTGTTATTAAAAACTGATTATTTATTCTCCGTTTTGCATGAGTGCCTCTCCTGATATGTAGTCCATACTCAACGGATTTAGTATCAAAAAAAAATCGGGCTAGAAATAGCTTCCAACCCCATAGGATCCATAACCTAATTAGTGATTAAATTCTCGACTTAGTAAGCGTCCTGTAGTTCGTAGAATTCGGGAGAAACGTAATCTTTGCGTAGGGGCCAACCTACCCAATCTTCCGGCATTAAAATCCGTTTTAGGTGGGGATGTCCTTCATAAATAATGCCGAACATATCATAACTTTCTCGTTCTTGCCAGTCAGCGGCTTTCCAAATCCAGTAAACCGAGGCAACCCTGGGATTATCTCTAGGAAGAAAGACTTTTAAGCGCACTTCCACGGGACTATCGACATTATCGGTTACTTTGACCAGATGATAGAAACTAACTAATTCTTTCCCCGGCCCCAAATCGTAAGCGCCCTGACATTGGAGATAATTAAAGCCATAAGCGAATAAAGCAGTGGCCAGAGGAATTAAAAAGTCTGGTTCTACTTTAATCAATTCCACACCACTATGGTCAGCTTCTAAAGCTTGATGATCAAAACCATTTTCGCTTAACCAAATCGAAGTGGGGCCAGCTTGCACAATAGCTGTGGTTTCTTCAGTCATTTAGATTTCTTCCTTTTGTTTCGTGGTCAAAAGAGCGGGGGGAACAGGCATCCCGGTGGCTTCTAGTAACTCTTTCGGAGGTGCTTGACGGGTGGCCGATTGCAGATATTTACCCGTAAGAATCGGTTCCGTGGCCTGCATTTTATGGGTGGTGCTGTAATAACGATTGGTTTGCTGGAGGACAGTCCCGCGTTCTTGAATAGATTCGTTAGCGACTTTTTTCCGCAGTTTAATAATTGCATCGATAATCGCTTCCGGACGGGGGGGACAACCGGGTATATAGACATCGACGGGGATAAGTTTATCTACTCCTCTAACTGCGGTGGTGGAGTCACTGCTGAACATTCCCCCCGTAATCGTACAGGCACCCATGGCGATAACGTATTTGGGTTCTGGCATTTCTTCATACAGACGCACCAAAGCGGGGGCCATTTTCATAGTGATTGTACCGGCAGTGATGATTAAATCGGCTTGCCGGGGACTAGAACGGGGAACTAAACCAAAGCGATCAAAATCAAAACGGGAACCAATCAAGGCCGCGAACTCGATAAAACAGCAAGCTGTACCGTATAGCATCGGCCAAAGACTTGACAAACGCGCCCAGTTATATAGGTCATCAACGGTGGTAAGGATGACATTTTCCGATAAATCCTGGGTAACTTTAGTGCGTTCGATGGGATTGAGGATTTTTTCGCTTTGTTGTTCGATAATTTGCTTAAATTCGCTGGTAGGGTTGGGACTCATCGGGTTATCCTCTCATGAAAAGTCAAAAATAAGGAAAATTATGGCCGTTATGACCATTCTAAGGCTCCTTTCCGCCAAGCATAGACGAGAGCAACCACAAGGATAGCAATAAAGATCAGTGCTTCTACAAAAGCTAATAGACCCAATTGATTGAAAGCTACCGCCCAAGGGTAGAGAAAGACGGTTTCCACGTCAAAAACCACGAAAACGAGGGCAAACATATAATAACGAATGTTAAACTGAATCCAAGCACCGCCGATCGGTTCCATCCCCGATTCATAGGTAGTGCGTCTTTCCGGACCGCCACCACTAGGCCGCAGGACTTTGGAGGCAGTTAGGGATAGGATTGGTACTAAACTGCAAGCGAGCAGAAATCCTAGAAAATACTCGTAACCTTTGAGGACAAACACTGGGTTTTTTTTCTCCTTATTCGCTATCGACAGGGGAAGTTGTCGGCATCTCTATGGCTACTTATTATAGAGGCTTTAGCAACCCGTCTCCTTCTCAAAAGCAGCATTGAAGATGTTTATCGATACCATTAGCTAATCATCGGGTTGAGCTTCGCTTCTGTCTCTGTTTTGCTCTTAACTCTGACGGGGTGACAAGGAAGCCTACAATCCCTATGAGAAGCGAAGTGTAGCTAAATATGGTAAAAAAGAAGTGGCTGCGATCAGCTGTTGACTATCTCAATGAGTGCCAGGGTTGTAAGTTCGAGCATTTGTACTAAAATTTCCCCTAGGCAGTTCAAATTATCAGAAATGCTGTCCAGCGGATTATAGTTTGTTTGTTAATGCACAGGCTCCAAGCAGCGATCGCTTAAGACAATATATCATTATGCAGTTACTAAAACTGACTCGCTAGAATTTTGCTAAATCTCTTAATAGCTTGTTTATGTCTTAAAATAAGACTGATTAGATTATAACGATTACAATTTAAGTAAGTAGTTATTGCCTCTGATCCCCCCTGCCCCCCTTAATAAGGGGGGTGCCGATAGGCGGGGGGATCTGACAACTTTTAACGCCTACCTACTTAAATAGTGACGAGGACAATTTACAATCCCCAGTCGGATTAACTTTGTTAGCTATAGCATCCCTAAATAAAATGTGAAAAGGTATCGTATTTTTTAAGTTTAGGAAAATTAAATAATTGAAATTTAGCCAAAAACTCGAACAGTCGTTTAACCACAGGAAAACCTTTCGCCATCCCATAAAATCCGCTCAAAAGACTTGTTAACTGTAGCCAAATCGTTTCTACTAGATTTTCTTCGGTTTGGTGCGCTCTCAGTTGTTTGCTGACGCTTTTTGCGCTATTTGACCGAATAAACCCTTTTTAAGGCATTAGGGAAGGATAGGCTATGCCGACTTTTATTTTATGAGACTAGGCTATTGTATCAACTTTTAATTAAACAGCTAATCTGCTAAAATGATAAGTAAATATTATTTTAAGTTTATTTAAGGCTGTCATTACTAATGCTAAGTTAAGCTGGGTAAATTTTCGCGTAGTATCAAAAAGGAAACTCATTCGACCCGTTCAGTTTAAACGGCGAGAAAAGGCATTTTGAGGCTGAGGAACAACCTATGGCAAAGGAAACAAAGACAACCACTTATAAAGTCACCCTGAAAACACCCAATGGCGACCATACAATTGATGTTCCCGATAATGAATATATTCTCGATATAGCGGAAGAAAAAAAATTAGATTTACCTTTTTCTTGCCGTGCTGGTGCTTGTTCTGCTTGCGCTGGTAAAATCGAATCCGGTAGCGTTGATCAATCCGAGCAATCCTTCTTAGATGACGATCAAATTGAAGCGGGTTATGTCCTCACCTGTGTGGCCTATCCTACTTCTGACTGTGTGATCGTCACCCACAAAGAAGAAGATTTGTACTAATTTAACTCAATATTCGGGGGTTAGATACTCCAACAATACAACAATAATAGAGCGGGAACTGCAAGGGCGACAGTTCTCGCTTTATTTGTATTTTTGCCTCTTGACTCGACAGTGAGATACAGCCCAAAAATTAATCATGCCAGAGGTCTCCCAAGAATTTATAATTGTATAGTAGTATAGTTATAAAAATATATAAAGAGAGTCAGAGATCATGCTATTCCGTCAGATGTTTGATCCCGAAACCAGCACTTATACTTATTTGATTGCCGATCCCGTCAGCAAGGAAGCGGCATTAGTGGATTCAGTACGGGAACAGGTGGAAAGGGATTATCAGCAATTACGGGAGCTAGGATTAACGCTAAAATATTGTTTAGAAACCCATATTCACGCCGATCACGTCACAGGAACCGGAAAATTAAGGCAAATCACAGGCTGTCAGGGTATAGTTCCCGAAAATGCTCAAGTAGCCTGTGCCGATCGCCATCTGACGGATGGAGAGGAATTGTTACTAGGAAATATCACCATCAAAGCGATCGCTACTCCTGGCCACACCGATAGTCATCTAGCCTATTTAGTCAATAACAGTCATCTTTTGACAGGAGATGCCCTATTTATCCGGGGTTGTGGTCGTACCGACTTCCAAAGCGGCGATGCTGGTACTCTCTTTGATTCGGTCACGCAAAAACTTTTCACTCTCCCCGATAGTACCCTAGTTTATCCCGGCCACGACTATCGCGGTTTAACTGTCTCCACCATTGCCGAAGAAAAACAAGACAATCCCCGTTTTGTCGGACGTAACCGCCGACAATTTATCGAGTTGATGAACAGTCTTAATTTACCCGATCCCAAAAAGATCATGGAGGCAGTTCCCGCTAACCAAGGCTGCGGCAATTTAGGAGTTGTTTTAGCTTAAATATCTATTCCATTCAGGAGATTAACGATGACCCATACCACAAATCAAGCAAAATTACTAGAATTTGATGCCCATACTTTAAAAAACTTAATTGAGCGCCGAGAAGTTTGCTTAATTGATGTGCGAGAACCGGGGGAGTACGCCAGCGATCGCATTCCGGGGGCGAAATTAGTACCACTTTCCAGTTTTAACCCTAATTCGATCGCTTTTGACCCCGATCAAACCCTAGTTCTCTACTGTAATTCCGGCAGCAGGTCCACTGTAGCGGCACAAAAACTGATTGCGGCAGGATTTAGCCAAGTTGCCCAGCTTAAAAACGGCTTAAATACTTGGAAAAGTGCGGGTTATACCACCGAAAAAGACCAAAATGCCCCAATTAGTTTATTCCGTCAGGTGCAGATCGTCGCTGGTTCCTTAGTTGTCCTTGGAACAGTATTAGGAGCCTTTCTCTCGCCTTGGTTCCTGATTTTAAGCGGTTTTGTCGGTTCCGGTCTAGTTTTTGCCGGTATTAGTAATACCTGTGCTTTAGCTATGCTTCTGGCTAAACTTCCCTACAATCAACCCCATCAGTAAACAGTAATCAGTAACCAGTAAATAATAAAATATGATTTCCTGATCACTGATAACAAGGGTCGAATCTAAAACCTAAGATGTACTTAGTTTCTAGCCTTCTTTTTAGGTAGGAGAATTGCCAGATTTTTTACTTGGGGCCTCTTGCCTGTTGCCTTCAGAAGCTGATCACTGATAACTGAAATGACTTGGTTAATTGGACATTTATTAGCCGTTTGTACGGGGATTAGTCTGGGATTGTTAGGAGGAGGAGGTTCTGTACTAGCATTACCGATTCTAGTCTATGTGATGGGAGTACCGACCAAATCGGCGATCGCTATGACGCTTCTAGTCATCGGTAGTGTCAGCTTACTCGCCACGATTCCCCACTGGAAAAAAGACAACATTAACTTAAAAACCGCTTTTATCTTCGGTTCTGCGACGATGGTAGGGGCTTTTTGCGGAGCAAGATTAGCCACATTACCCTTTGTCACTGCAACCTTCCAGATGCTCCTGTTTGCGACACTAATGCTCATAGCGGCAGCCTTTATGATTAGTAGATCAACACAGATAGATAATCCTGATTATAAAGCCCGCGATCGGCCAAAAAATCTCACCCTCTACCCCCAACCGGTCTGTCAATATTGCTGGCTCTGGTTAATGAGTGAAGGAATCGCTGTGGGTGTCCTGACGGGATTAGTTGGGGTTGGGGGAGGCTTCGCTATCGTTCCCGCGCTGGTATTATTGGGTAAAATCCCCATGGTTCAGGCGATCGCCACTTCCCTGCTGATTATTTCCCTCAATTCTCTAGCCGGATTACTGGGCTATTTAGGTCATATTAGCCTCGATTGGCAGTTAACCCTATCCTTTGCTTTTGCGGCTGCCCTCGGTACTCTCATCGGTTCCTATCTAGGACAGTTTGTGTCCGCAAAACAGTTACAAAAAGGTTTTGGTTATTTTCTCTTAGCGATCGCAACTTTAGTTTTAATTCAAAATCGTCACATCTTGCACAATTTCCTAGCTCCGAAAGGTCATTCTATTATCCCGGCGGAGAAGACTATCAATCGAACTGAAGTCAATTAAATCTCGATACTGGGAGAATTGCTGCAATACTGACCAGCTGCTTGCCTATCCCCATCACTTGTTAAAACTGCATGGGAGAGGCACTGGAGCTTTTTGCTGTTATCAGTAAAGAGCAATTAGAAAAAAGAAAACGGCACCTTTCTACTTAAGACTGATAACTGATCACTGATTATCGGCCCACTTCAGCGAAAATCTCGGCTAAAATCTCTCCAGCACCAGCCTCGCGCACTTTATGGGCTAAATCTCGTCCTAAGACTTCCCCATGGCTAGGATCACCGCTAACCGAGTCCTTAATCAGGCGCTTACCGTCGAGACTAGCCACCATACCCGTTAAAGTTAGGATACCATCCTCGATCGCCGTATTCACCCCGATGGGAACTTGACAGCCCCCCTGCAACTCGCGTAAAAAAGCGCGTTCAGCATAGCATCTATCGCGACTAGGGGCGTGTTCCAACACTTTTAGGACTTGCAAAACCTCCGGATCAGCATCGCGGCATTCTATCCCTAAAGCCCCCTGTCCCACCGCATGGAGAGAAATTGCCGCCGGAATAACCTGATGAACTCGATCGCCTAATCCTAACCTTTCTAGTCCCGCTACTGCCAGAATAATCGCATCGTATTCTCCCGCATCCAGTTTTGCCAGACGGGTGTTGACATTGCCGCGCACATCTTTAAAAGTCAGATGGGGATAATGATAACGCAACTGGGCTAATCGCCGCAGGGAAGAAGTCCCCACCACTGCACCTTCCGGTAAAGTGTCTAATTGATAGTCTTGATTTTGGCTATTTACCACCAAAGCATCTGCCGGATTAACTCTTTCGGTGACGCAACCCAAGATTAAGCCTTCGGGTAAATTAGTGGGCAGATCCTTGAGAGAATGGACGGCAAGATCGATCGATCTATCCAACATTCCCACTTCTAATTCTTTGGTAAATAAACCCTTATCACCGATTTTCGCCAGGGCCACATCGAGAATTTTATCGCCTTGGGTACTCATCGTCTCCACCTCAAACTGTCGATGGGGGTGGTGTTTACTCAATTCTGCCTGTACCCAATAGGTTTGTACTAGGGCTAACTGACTTTTACGCGAACCGATACGCAGGGAACGAGGAGGACTAGAAACGGACATATCTGAGGTAGGAATTTAACTAAACATCTATCTGACTGCTCGATCTAGACTATCCTGATCTCACCCCTGTTGAGTAATCACTTTCTAGCTTAGGGGTAAATAGTTACATCTCTTAATATTTTTAGGCAAATAGGGTGATCGGGTTTTCGGGAAGGGGTCAAAGTTTAAAGGTCAGTGGTTCGGTTTCTGCGTTGGTATCTAAAAAATTAACCGACTGCAAACCCTGTATAGGGTCTAACTAAAGCTTGATGAACAGCTAAACAGCTTAAACCTTAACCGATTATTAACGCTATTCTCCGATAATTCTCCATAGTTAATTAACTTATATTAATTTTCTAGGAGATACTTGACATCCCCCCCCCCCTATGTTAGTCTGGCTACTGTTCCCAATGCGATTTTTCGTTAGCAAAGCAATTATGTCTTTAAAAACCTCTTTAGCGGGCGCTACTGCCGCCATCGGCTTGACCGCCCTAGCCTATCCCGCCCAAGCTGCCCTGTACAACTTAACCTATACCCACGGTACCCCAGTAGGAAACCCAATAACTTTCTCCGCAAAACTGACAGGAACGGCTTCAGGGCAAGTTATCACTGTCACTGGATTTAGTGATGCCAAATACAATGGGTTTTCCTTCCCAAGCTGGACATACTTAGACACCTACACTGGCTATTTGGTAGGCCCATCGACTCCTGGTTCTGGTGTGGTTAGTTTGGATAATTCAGTGACAAATATTACGTTTGGCACAGCTGATTTCAGCCAAATAGTTGCCTTTGGCCCTGCAGGCGGCACTGTTGGTAACTCTGTGATTTTTACTTCTTTCGGTTTTGATCCTACCTTCGGTGCCGACACAAATAGTGGTGAAGAAACATTGGGTACTCTGACCGTGACCGAGATCTCACAACAACCCATCCCTGAACCTAGTGCTGTTGTCGCCCTATTGGGGTTAGGTTTGGGTGCCTTGGCTTCTAAAGTTAGGAAACAAGGTTAATTTTGATTTCCAGGCTGAGAGTCGGGGGTGCAAGCAGTTCGATAAACTCACTGACCACCTTGCACCCCTACAAGGTTTCATCGGGATTGATGCCTAATTCTCTTAATCTTGCCGTTAATTGCTCAATTTTTTGTAAAGCCAGTTCTTTTTGTTGTCTTTCATATTCTTTTTGCTGTAAAGCCAGTTCTTGTTGTTGAGGTTCAGATTCTGTCGCCTGTTTCTCCAGAATAGCGGCTTCGACTGGTGTTGGGATTAACTGGCCCTTAGGAATAAAATAACGCAATTTATCGGCGTGTATCCCTAAATATAAGCCCAATTCTTCACTCCATAACCAACCTTGCTGATTGGGTTCAATCGGTTGATATTTTCCCCTAATTAACGTATATCCTTCAAACTCTAGGCTATAGGGGTCAAACCAGAAATAATCAGGAGTCCTAAAGGTATTTGGTTTCTAGTTGTTCCTAATGCGACAAAAAAGTCTGGCCCTCTAAAGTATTCTAATTTTTTCTGATTTGGGCTGTAGTAGATGCTTAAATTCCAGGTGCCAAAGTAATCTTCTCTATCTTGCCATAACCATTCTAGGCATTTTATCAATAAAATAATCTGAGTTAGATGTAAATTACTTTCCAATGGCGGTTTATCACTCGAAAATTCGCCCGTTGGGAAGATTATCTGATCTTTTTGGGCGGTTTAGCTAGGGGATAGGGGTTGAGTCGTAGTCATGGTTATCTGCTATGAATAATCGGCTGCCCGTGTGTTTAAACTGCTGGTTGAGATGAGACAAGGGGCGACAGTAAAGGGATTGGGGGAGATTCAGCTAATCTAAGGATAGGTGCTTAAAATGCGTCCTAGCCTATTATTATGTGTTAATCTCATCTTTACAGATCAAAACCCCACATCGTCTAAGGAGACAATGGCCGCTAATTCTCGGAATAAATCGCCCGTTTTTCTCGGCTGTTCCGGCAGGATCGCTATTTTTTGCCTTTTGATGTTATTATCGGCGGCAATAGGCTGGTTAATCGGGAAACAGTGGGTTAAACACAGCAATCAACCCCAAACCGTTAAACCCGTTTTTGCCACGGAGGAAAATAATTTTAATTCTGCCACAGATCGGGCATGGCAACGGAAAGCCGAGATGAGAAAGCGCCGTCTGGAGTTGGGAATTGATAGTCAGTTTTTTAAAAATCTTGTCAATGAATTGTTTAACCTCCGCTATGGGGATATCAAAGAGGAAAAACAGAAACAGGAACAAAGAGATATTTTAGCAGCAGCAATCCTTGATCGCTTAGAACGTCTCGATTCTGGCACTAGAGAAGCATTAGGTAGCTACGACGAGCAACAGCGAGAAAAATGGCGAGAACAAGTAAATCAGTTACGATTAAGCAGTAGAGTTCTTAATTTACTCACTGATACTGCTTTTTTTCAGCTATTTCCCGAATTGACAGAAAGACCAAATTTTGATAGTAGCCTAGGACAACTGTGGAGTGGTTTGGCTTGGAATCAGTTACAATCTTTACAGTCTGGCCTATCCTACCAAGCGATCGAAAGTTTAGACGCGGGGGGAGAGGAAGTGATCGAGGCAATTATCAGCGAGGGACAAGGAAAAGCCTATGCAATAAAATTGCGTTCTGGTGATCGGTTAGACTTAAATTTAGAGGCGGAAGGCGAAGTTTTACTATCTTTCTACTCTCCCACGGGTAATATTACCCTTTTAGACAAGTCTAGCGATCGGCAATGGTCCGGTCAATTACCCGAAGAGGGATTTTATGAATTAGTTATTCTCCCCCAATCTTCTACCCCCGTTCACTTTCGCTTACAGTTAAAAGTAAGTCAATGACTTTAACCGTCAGTTATCAGTTATCAGTTTACTGTTTACTGATCACTGAAAAGCTCCCCACTTCCCAATTCATAATTTATAATTTATAATTCATAATTTATAATTCCCCTAACCCGCTTTTTTACTTTTTCCCATGTCTCTAACTTTCCAAGCTGTTATCGCTAAATTAAATGAATTTTGGGCTGATCGCGGTTGCTTAGTTGCTCAACCCTATGATACCGAAAAAGGTGCAGGAACCATGAGTCCCCACACCTTTTTAAGGGCAATTGGTCCGGAACCTTGGGCCGTTGCCTATGTGGAACCCTGTCGTCGTCCTACGGATGGCCGTTATGGCGAAAATCCCAATCGTTTTCAGCATTACTATCAATATCAAGTCCTAATTAAACCCTCTCCTGATAATATTCAGGAAATCTATTTAGACTCCCTGCGGGTGTTAGGAATTAACCCAGAAGATCACGATATTCGCTTCGTGGAAGATAACTGGGAATCTCCCACCCTTGGCGCTTGGGGTGTGGGTTGGGAAGTGTGGTTAGATGGTATGGAAATCACTCAATTTACCTACTTTCAACAGTGTGGGGGCATCGATTGTCGTCCCGTGGCGATCGAAATTACCTACGGTTTAGAAAGATTAGCCATGTATCTGCAAGATGTGGAGGCAATTAATAAAATTCAATGGAATGAAAATATCCTCTACGGTGATATTTTTCTACAAAATGAAATCGAACAATGTACCTACAATTTTGAGGCTTCTAATCCTGAGTTGTTATTTAGTTTATTCAGTTTATATGAACAGGAAGCTAAACAATTAATCGATCGCTCTCTGGTGATTCCCAGTCTAGATTATGTTCTCAAATGTTCCCATACTTTTAATTTACTCGATGCTAGAGGTGTGATTGCTGTAGCTGAAAGAACCCGTTATATCGGCAGAATTCGCCATTTGGCGCGACAGGTTGCCCAATTGTATTTACAGCAACGAGAAGCTTTAGGTTTTCCCCTACAAACGGTTTAGCAATCAGTTATTCTAGCCGTCAGCATTTTCAGTAATCAGTAATCAGTTACCAGTTATCAGATGCGAGTTTTCAGTTCACTGTTTACTGTTCACTGATAAAATCTCCCCAACCTCGAACCAGTAACTTTGTACCTCATCAGTCAGAGAATTAATACATTAAGTTTTACAAACAGAGGCGATATTTCTGCAATCTAACCGGGTTCTACTGGTATATTAGTGGGTGACACTATATCTAGCCGGTAATTCGCCTCAAAAGACCCTTTTGTTGGATGTAATTCTTTACTTTGACTAGCCTATTAGTGCCAGGAAAAAGACTAAGCTTTTTAAGTTCTAATTTTTTAGACAAGGAGTTACTTTGATGATACCATCGCTACCCCAAAATGATGCTGATTCTATCAAACGACAAGAATTACTACAAAGACAAAAACAAGTCTACATCTATGATTCCGTTAGTGGTATCACCCTCGTCAAAGATTTACCTGCCCAAGAAAATTTCTCTATTTCCTATCAATTAATGCTGCGTAAAGGCTTGAGTGCTTTAATTGCCAATAGCGTGGCCACGAAAATAGAAAATGTCTTTGATCCCTTTGACAAATTAGAAGATTACGAACAACTTTTTCCTCTCCTTCCCAAACCCACAAGTATTAAAACTTGGCAATCTAACACAAGTTTTGCCCACCAAAGATTAGCGGGATTAAATCCCATGGTCATCCGCGGGATTAGCAGCTTACCGGATAATTTCCCCGTCAGCGATGCTATCTTCCAAAAAGCCATGGGACCCGATAAAACCATTGCCTCGGAAGCCGCTAAGGGTAACTTATTTCTAGCAGATTATGCCCCCCTAAACAACCTAACTTTAGGCAGTTATCAAAGGGGTATGAAAACCGCAACAGCACCTCTTGTCCTTTTCTGTTGGCGCGCTAGGGGTTTACGCGGTCAAGGGGGATTAGTACCGGTTGCCATTCAATTGTATCAGGATCCGACCGTACCTAATCAGCGCATCTATACCCCCGATGACGGACTTAATTGGTTAATGGCGAAGATTTTCGTGCAAATTGCCGACGGGAATCACCATGAATTAGTTAGTCACCTCAGCCATACCCATTTAGTAGCGGAAGCTTTTGTTTTAGCCACAGCTACCGAGTTAGCACTCAATCATCCTCTGGCAATTCTATTAAAACCTCATTTTCAATTTACCCTCGCTATTAATACTTTAGCCGAGAGCGAGTTAATTAGCCCAGGCGGATTCGTTGATCGTCTATTAGCGGGGACGCTAGAAGCATCTATCGAGATAATTAAGACTTCCTATCGTCAAAGATTGGATAATTTCGCCGATTATACCCTACCCAAGCAATTAGCCTTCCGCCAAGTCGATGATACCTCCCGACTACCAGATTACCCCTACCGGGACGATGCTCTCTTACTTTGGCAAGCAACGGAAACCTACGTCAAAGATTACCTAAGTCTTTACTATACTTCCGACGCGGATGTAAACGAGGATACAGAATTACAAGCTTGGGTGCGAAAATTGATGTCACCTGAAGGTGGAGGCATTAAAAAATTAGTTTCTGACGGAAAATTAGACACTTTAGCCAAATTAATCGAAGTTGTCACCCAGATAATTTTTATTGCTGGACCACAACACGCGGCGGTTAATTATTCTCAATACGATTATCTCGCCTTTTGCGCGAATATTCCCCTAGCCGGTTATCAATCTCCTCCCAAAGCATCTGAGGAGGTGAATATGGATTATATTCTCCGTCTTTTGCCCCCCCAGGCCCAGGCCACTTATCAATTGGAAATTATGCACACTTTAACAGCTTTTCAATTCAACCGTTTTGGTTATCCATCCCGAAATGATTTCCCAGATCAACGCACTTACCCGATTTTGGCGGTTTTCCAAGCTAAATTAAAAGCGATCGAAAATGAGATCGATCGGCGCAATTCAACCCGAATTACGCCTTATATTTTCCTGAAACCCTCTCGCATCCCCAATAGTATCAATATTTAAAGAGCAACCGCCACCTTGATGGGCTGCTGGGGTATCTAATGGTGATTCTCGTCCACAAAAACTAGACGAGAAACACCATGACAAAGAGTCTCTAAGAAAAAAAGATGTTAGCGATAACATCTTTTTGGCATTTTTTACAATTTAACTTCAATATCAACCCCTGCGGGTAAATCTAATTTCATCAAAGCATCGATTGTCTTAGAAGAGGGTTGGTAAATATCAATAATGCGGCGATGGGTGCGGGTTTCAAAATGTTCACGGGAGTCCTTGTCAACGTGAGGGGAACGCAGGACACAATAAATCTTTCTTTTGGTCGGTAGGGGAATCGGTCCGATGGCCGTGGCGTTAGTTCTATTGGCAGTATCGACAATCTTCTCACAGGAAGTATCGAGTAAGCGCCGGTCAAAAGCTTTCAAACGAATGCGAATTTTCTGTTGTTGTAACGTAGCCATAATTTCACCTATTGCAATTGTCAAGGTACAAAATAAAGACAGTAACGGAGCAGCTTTTAAATTCACTGCCCCGTTAATTAGTAGATTAGCCTACTTGATAATTTTCGAGATAACGCCAGAACCGATGGTGCGACCACCTTCGCGAATAGCGAAGCGCATACCCTGTTCAATAGCGATCGGGTTGATCAGTTCCACGGTCATTTTGATCCGGTCTCCCGGCATGACCATTTCTACAGTGCTGCCATCATCGGCGGTGTAGTCTTGGATCGTGCCAGTTACGTCAGTTGTCCGTACATAGAACTGAGGACGATAGTTTTTAAAGAAAGGAGTGTGACGACCACCCTCTTCTTTACTTAACACATACACCTCCCCTTCAAACTGGGTGTGGGGTTTGATCGTACCCGGTTTAGCGATCACCATGCCGCGCTCGATGTCGGTTTTTTGGATACCACGCAGGAGGATACCCGCGTTGTCACCGGCCATCCCTTGGTCAAGACTTTTCTTGAACATTTCGATCCCGGTGACGGTGGTGGGGCGAGTTTCTCTGATCCCGACCAATTCCACGTTATCACCCACTTTCACAATACCGCGTTCGATCCGACCGGTAGCCACCGTCCCCCGACCAGTAATCGAGAATACGTCTTCTACCGCCATCAGGAAGGGTTTATCGATATCCCGTTCGGGGGTGGGGATATAGCTATCTACCGCTTCCATTAATTCATAAATTGCGTCCACCCACTCGTTATCGCCTTTTTGGGCCTTGGGATTTTTGGTCATGTAGTCGAGGGCTTCTTTCGCAGAACCGGCAATAATGGGGATATCGTCGCCAGCGAAGTCGTAATTGGTGAGAAGTTCGCGTACTTCCAGTTCTACGAGTTCCAGTAACTCCTCGTCGTCCACCATATCTTTTTTGTTGAGGAAGACCACCAGGTTAGGTACACCCACCTGACGAGCCAGCAGGATATGTTCCCGGGTTTGGGGCATCGGGCCATCGGCGGCCGAGACCACGAGAATACCACCGTCCATCTGTGCCGCACCGGTGATCATGTTTTTTACATAGTCCGCGTGGCCGGGGCAGTCCACGTGTGCATAGTGGCGACTGGCGGTTTCGTACTCAACGTGAGCGGTGTTGATGGTGATCCCGCGAGCCTTTTCTTCGGGAGCGGCATCGATTTCATCGTATTTTTTAGCTTGGGCATTACCCAGAGCCGCTAGGGTCATCGTGATAGCGGCGGTGAGGGTAGTTTTGCCGTGGTCAACGTGACCGATCGTGCCGATGTTAACGTGGGGTTTCGTCCGTTCAAATTTAGCGCGTGCCATTTACTTTCTGTTCCTTTGTTTTTTTTTCTTCTTCAGGTGGGTGAACAGTAATCAGTCACCAGAGATCAGTTTTAAGTTAGCAGTTATTAGGGTTGACCGATCAAATTTAAATGATCGGTTTGTCTTCACTGCTCACCGGTCACTGGATTACTGATTAGCCGTTCCCCTTACTTTTGGCGATAATCGCCTCGGCCACGTTGCGGGGGACTTCTTCGTAATGGCTAAATTCCATGGTGAAGATGCCCCGTCCTTGGGTTTTGGAGCGAATATCAGTGGCGTAACCAAACATTTCCGCTAAGGGAACTTTAGCGGAGACTTTGGCGATGCCGGCCTCGGTTTCTTGACCGTCGATTTGTCCCCGACGAGAGTTAAGATCACCGATGACGTTACCGATGAAGTCTTCGGGTACTTCCACCTCGACCTTCATCATCGGTTCTAGGAGAACGGGGGTAGCTTTCATCACCGCTTCCTTAATCGCCATGGAACCGGCAATCTTAAAGGCCATCTCGGAGGAGTCCACATCGTGGAAAGAACCATCCACAAGGGTTGCTTTCAGGTCGATGACGGGATAACCCGCAACGATACCCGATTCGCAAGCTTCTTTCATCCCTTGTTCTGAGGGGTTGATGTATTCTTTGGGGATAGCACCACCGACAATTTTGGAGACGAAGACAAAGCCAGATCCCGGTTCACCCGGTTCGAGTTCGATGACGACGTGGCCGTACTGTCCTTTACCGCCACTTTGACGGATAAATTTACCCTCGGCCCGTACGGGTTTCCGCACAGTTTCCCGATAGGCAACTTGGGGAGCGCCCACCGTCGCTTCGACTTTGTATTCCCGCAGCATCCGATCGACGAGGATTTCCAGGTGCAGTTCTCCCATCCCGGCGATTACCGTTTGATTGGTTTCGGGATCAACTTTGACCCGGAAGGTGGGATCTTCATCGGAGAGAGCTTGCAGAGCTTTGCTGAGTTTCTCGATGTCCTGTTTGGTTTTCGGTTCCACCGCCACGGAGATAACCGGTTCGGGGATAAAGAGGGATTCTAGAATAATCGGGTTCTTATCATCACAGAGGGTATCCCCGGTAATGGTGTTTTTCAGTCCGATCGCCGCTCCCAGATCACCGGCGCGCAGTTCATCCACTTCGATCCGTTCGTTGGATTTGAGGATGATCAGGCGAGCGATCCGTTCTTTGGTTCCTTTGGTGGAGTTGTAGGCGTAGCTGCCTTTAGCTAGTACACCGGAATAGACCCGTAGGAAGGTTAAACGACCGAAGGGATCGGCCATGATTTTGAAGGCGAGAGCCGAGAAGGGCGCATCGTCCTTGGCTTCCCGGATTGCCTCGCTACCATCGGGGAGAATCCCTTTAACGGCGGCTACTTCCGAGGGTGAGGGCAGATAATCGACAACGGCATCGAGGAGCAGTTGTACCCCTTTGTTTTTGAAAGCCGACCCGCAGAGGACGGGAACAATTGTACCTGCAATCGTCCCTTCTCTGAGACCGCGTTTGATTTCGGCTTCGGTGAGTTCTTCACCTTCTAGATATTTTTCTAGGAGTTCTTCATCGGCTTCCGCTACAGCCTCCACCAGCTGCAGGCGGAATTCTTCGGCCTTTTTCAATAAGTCTTCGGGAATGTCGGTTTCTTCTATGTCTTTCCCTAGATCGTCCTTATATATATAGGCGCGCATCTTGACGAGATCGATGATCCCGCTCAGTTCGCTTTCCGCGCCGATCGGCATTTGGATGGGAACGGCGTTAGCTCTAAGGCGATCTCTTAATTGTTCGTAAACTTTGAAGAAGTTCGCTCCCGTTCTGTCCATTTTGTTGATAAAGGCAATCCGGGGTACTTTGTACCGATCGGCTTGTCTCCAGACGGTTTCCGATTGGGGTTGTACACCACCAACAGAGCAGAAAACCGCCACTACTCCATCGAGTACCCGCATGGAACGTTCCACTTCAATGGTGAAATCGACGTGGCCAGGGGTGTCAATGATGTTGATGCGATGATCTTGCCAACTGGTACTGATGGCGGCGGCGGTGATGGTGATTCCTCGCTCCCGTTCCTGTTCCATCCAGTCGGTAATTGCCGTTCCGTCGTGGACTTCGCCCAGTTTATGAGCGACTCCCGTGTAGAACAGGATTCTTTCTGTTGTCGTTGTTTTGCCCGCGTCTATATGAGCGGCGATTCCGATGTTTCGCACTCTCTCTAGCGGGATAGTCCGTGCCACAGCAACCTCCTTGCTTTGCTTGCCAGTGATGGGATTTTGTTCTAGGATTTTTTACACTATTTACAATTTTATACTTTTCTTGACAGTTTTTTGGCGGCAGCGGTGTGTTCCACCGCCCTTAAAGTATCTTTAAAGTATCTTTCTTAGTAACGATAGTGGGCAAAGGCTTTGTTTGCCTCTGCCATCCGGTGGGTTTCTTCCCGTTTTTTGATCGTGCCGCCGGTTTCATTGGCTGCGTCCATGATCTCGTTGGCTAGTTTACCTGCCATGGTTTTGCCACCTCTAGTCCGAGCATAGTGGACTAACCAACGCAGTGCCAATGTACTACCACGGTTGGTGCGTACTTCCATCGGGACTTGATAGGTGGCTCCACCGACCCGGCGGGCTTTCACTTCCACTAGGGGGGTGGCGTTTTTAACGGCTTTTTCAAATACTTCTAGGGGTTCTTGGCCGGTACGTTCGCCGACGGTTTTCAGGGCATCGTAAACGATGTTAGCGGCCAGGGATTTCTTGCCCGATCGCATGATCCGGCGGATGGTCATGCTGACTAAACAGCTATTGTAAACGGGATCGGGGGGAATAGGACGTTTTTTGACGTTTTTACGGCGAGACATCGGAATATTCCTGAATTTTCTAGGTTAACTTTAACTTTTGCTTGACAGTCGGATGATTACAGCCCATCTCAAACCCCCTCCTGCGAGTTTTCAGTCTCTTGGGTTAACTTTGACCGACTCGGTGGGAGTATTTTTTTGGTTAATCAATTCCCTGTTTATTTAGCGGCGGGTTTGGGGCGTTTGGTTCCGTACTTAGACCGCGCCTTTTGACGGTTTTTCACCCCGGTGGCATCGAGGGTGCCGCGAATGATGTGATATCTGACTCCGGGTAGATCTTTGACCCGACCGCCGCGAATGAGGACGACCGAGTGTTCTTGCAGGTTATGACCGATGCCCGGGATGTAGGCTGTCACCTCAAATCCAGAGGTCAAACGTACCCTAGCCACTTTCCGTAGGGCTGAGTTGGGTTTTTTCGGTGTGGTGGTATATACTCTTGTACAAACTCCCCGACGTTGGGGGCATTGTTTGAGGGCGGGAGATTTGGTTTTTCTTTTCGCTTTGGATCTTTCGTCGCGTATTAATTGCTGAATGGTGGGCATGATAGGGCTGTATCTAAGGTTACTCTGAACTCCTATTACCGAAGGTCAAATCGTTGACAAAAGGTCATTATAGCAAATTGTTGCTCTTGTTGTCAAGTACGCGATTGTGCTTTTCTCCGGTTTAGATGTTAGAGATTGTCTTTTTGGTTAGATAACAAAATCTTGATCGCTGTGATAGGAAAGGACGCAACTGCAGGTATTATGGATAAATTTGGCAATAATTGACAAAATTAGCATTAGAGACAGGAAATTGCGATAACATCAAAAAAAGTCAGGGAGAGGATAGTTATGCTCGATCTTGCCAAATTAGCGGCAAAAATGCCAGGGATTAGTCAACATTTTCAACAGGAAGTGGCAGCTAGTCGCGAGCGAGTGCAACGGGCTAAAATTCTTTTAGAACAGGCTCAACAGCAACAGGAAAAACTGCTAGAACTCTATCATAACTGGCACGATCGCCTAATTTTCTCCGTAGCGCTACCGATCGAACCTCTCGACACCCGCGTTAGTATCCTTCCCCCTCCCGAAAGTCATAGCGTTTTTGCCACGGATGGTTCCCAAATTGCCCCTTCTCACCACGAAATCGCCTACTGTTATCTAATTAACATCGGTAGGATCATGTTGCACTATGGTCAAAATTTGCACCCTCTCCTCGATAGCATTCCCGAAGTCTATTACAAATCAGAAGACCTCTACATTTCTAAACAGTGGGGTATTCGCGTCGATGAGTGGATGAGTTATCGTCGGACGGTATTAGAAAGCCAAATGTTAGCAGAAATGGCTACTCGTTGGGTAAAACCCCCCGGGGCCCATTATGAACCAAATTTAGCCCTCGTGGATGGTTCTTTGATCTATTGGTTTATCGATAGTCTCCCCCCGGAAGCAAAAGATTTAATTTTGCCACCGATTTTTCAGTCTTGGGACGATTTAAAATCAGCTAGAATCCCGCTTATGGGTTATATTAGTGCTTCTCGTAGCACGGAAGGCTTAAATTTCCTGCGTTTACAATCTTGTCCCCATGATACTCCCAATTGCTTGATCAATTGCGGTGATTTAGACCCAGAAAAAACCCCTTGTCGCGTCGTCGATCCTCTCCGGGATGCTTCTCTCTGGGGTTATTTATTGGAACCGGGACAAAGAAGTCCTTTTTGGCGCAGTTCTTTGAAAATCCTCGATCTTTATGGGGATGAGCATCGCATTTACTTCTGTTATCTCCATGTGGGGACGGAAATCGCTAGGGTAGAAGTTCCTGCTTGGGTGGTAGAGGAGCGAGAATTACTCGATCGCTCTTTGAGTATTTTACTAGCCCAGGTGTTAAAAGGTTATGGTTATCCGATCGCCTTAGCGGAAGCGCACAATTTAGCGGTGATTAAAGGTGGCGATCGCTTGCGTTTTTTTGCCCTTTTGGAACAACAGATGATTAAAGTCGGTTTACAGGATGTGGGAACATCTTATAAAGAAGCGAGAAAGCGCAGTAGTATCGCTTAATAGTAAATCTGTTGAGTATAGGCTTACATATCAGGACAGGCAAAAGGCACTCTTGCAAAAGGCAAAAGGGGCAATAGATAATCAGTCTTTAATAACCGGATTAGACCTCGACCTAATATTATCTCAAGACCAAAAGTCTTTCTAGTTAAGGAATCTACCCGAATAAAAATTATTTTAATTGCCTCATATTTTTTAAGTAAAATTGAATTAGCAACGATAGATATACATTCCAGCTATCGAAC